>CAZDGY010000428.1:2726-5849 GCA_964504685.1 uncultured Kofleriaceae bacterium
CGCAGTCGCTTCGCGGTCGCGGTCGATGTCGCGCGCTGCGCCGCGGTGGCGGATGGGTTCGCCGCTACCGCATCGAGCTGTTGCACCGCGTCGGACGTCCGGTCGTGATCGGCGTACCACCGGCCCGCAGAGAGCTCGACGCCCGCATCCTTTGGCTTCGCGCTGAGCTCGGCACGCACGTCGGCTTCGTCGCGAGTCTTGAGCCGAGCGTCGCCGATCATCGCGAGGAAGTCTTTGACGCCGGCCTCGCCGGTCTGCATGCCGCTGTGTCGGCTCACGAGCTCGCCCTGCTTGTCGACGGTAATGAACGTCGGAAACGACGAGACCTTGTAGCGCGTACCTGCCGCATCGCCTGGCGCGACCTCGGTGTTGTAGCGGACGAACATGACATCGCCGAGCGCAGCCTCGACGCGCTTGTCGACCAGCGTGGTCTTCGCGAACTCCTGACACGGATGACACCACGACGTGTAGAACTCGAGCACGAGCGGCTTGTGGCTCGCGTTCGCTTGCGCGATCGCGTCTTCGATCCGCGGTGGCACCGGGCCCGGCGGCTCGGTCTTCGCCGTCTCGCTCGGCTCGGCGGCGTGAGCCGCGGGCGACGGCGGCTGGGCCTCGTCGGGCTTACTGCACGCACCGACGAGCGAGAGGAGCGACGCGACGGCGAACGAGCGGATCGGCTTCACGGTGCCGACGCTACCATCGCCGCGTGCGCCGGCATTCCACCAACCTCGTAACATCCACTCGCCCGGCGCCAGTTAGATCGCGTTGTCGTTCAGGTAAGTCTTCACGATCGAGCCCCACGGCGTCGGCTCGAGGTCCGAGTCGCTGTCGTTGACCATGAGCAGATCCGGCATGCAGTCGCTATACGACTCGAAGTCCCACGCGAGGTTCGGGATCTGCTTCGCTTCGACATCGGCGTAGAACGCGGCCGAGTCGCCGGTGGTCAGGCTGCCGTACTCGCCGAGGATCACCGGGATGTGATCGTAGGTGTAGCCGGCGGTCGGCGGCGGATAGCCGTGCACCTCGTAGACGACGTTGTCGTACGGCAGTGGCGACGTGTCGTAGCCGCTGATGTTGCTCGAGTACCCGGAGCCTTGCACCGACACGACGTGATGAGGAACGCCGAGCCGATCCTCCTCGGCGCGGATCACGCCGACCGCGTGGCTCATCGCCGCCGAGATCGTCGCAGCGGTCGCTTGGCTGCCGCCGGGCTCGTTCGACAGCCCGAACAGCACCGCGCCGGAGTTCGCGAAGCTGTCGACGAGCGCGACGTACACCGCATCGGTTCCGGTCGGGAACGCATTACCGTCCGGCGTCGACGTGCTGTCGGACGGAATTCCGGTCGGCTCGGGGTTACCGGAGTCGTGGTCGATCATCGACGCGTCGCTGCGCAACGTGACGAGCACGTGAACGCCCGGCGTGTTCGCGATCGCGTCGATCACGGCGGTCATCGGCGTCTTGTACGACGCCGGATCCGATAGCCAGCTGACCGTCGCGGGGTAGCTCGCCATGCCGAGCGAGATCCGCACGAAGCTCGGCTTCCAGTCGGTCATCAGGCCGCCGATCATCGCTTCGAGCGTCTGATCGGGGTTCGCGTCCAGCAGCATGTAGTTGTAGCCGCACAAGAAGATGTCATCGAGGTTCACGCCTCGGCCCATCCACCGCGTGCCGCCGCCCGCGCCGTCGGAGATGTTGATCGTGTTGCCCGTGGTGTACAGCCAACCGGCCGGCAGCTCGCCAGCGCCAGCGTCGACGGTCGCGTCGCCGTGGCCGTCGTCGGCGTCAGGATGGCTCGAGGCTTTGCTCGAGCACGCCGCGAATAACCCTGCGACCGCGAGCAGGTGACCGAGGTTCCGCATCCGATGATGCTCGGCGGCCACCGACCCGGAGTCAATCGTCGGTCCTGCGACACCGGTGACGTGACGACCGTCGCGCGCTGCCGGGCGAAGACGTGCCATGGTCCCGGGATGCGCGGTGTCGTCGCAGCGATCGTCGTCTTGCTCGCCGGCTTCGGGCCGCACGAGCCGGATCTCGTCGTCGCTGGCAAGCCAGTGCGCGATGGACGTCGCGCGACCGAGGCGACGCCAGTACGTGCGAGGACCGCATTCGCACCACTCGCCGCGGCGGGCTGGCGCGCGACCTGGGACCGCGATACCGGCGTCGCGATCACGCTGGCGGGCGGTCACGTCGATGTTCCCGGATCGGTCGCGAACGCAGCGATCGCGGAGCGCGCCGCGCGCGCGTTTGTCACTGCCCACGCCGACGTGCTCGCACCCGGTGCGGAGCTCGTCGTGATCAGCAATCGGCTCGACGGTGCCGTGCGCACGATCGGGTTTTGTCAAGTCGTGCACGGCGCGCGCGTGATCGGCGGCGAGCTCGGCGTCGTGTTCGAGCGCGATCGGCTGTTCGCAGTGTCGTCGTCGGTGCTGCCGAACGTGCCGGCGACTACCGCGCCGCGAGCCACTGCGCGTGCCGGAGAAAACGCGACGCGCTGGCTCGCCGCGGCTGGCCATCGCGCGAGCGTCACCGCGACCGGCGAGCGCGCGATCCTGCCACTGGTCCGAGGGCCCGATGACATCTCGTATGCGGTCGTCGACGTGCTCGACGCGCGCGCGCCGTCACAACGCTGGGAGGTCTACGCGTTGCCCGACGGCACTCCGCTCGCACGCCACGCGACGATCATGCACGCGACCGGCACGCTGACGTTCGACGCCGGCGTGCGCTATGCGACCGGCACGCGGATGGCGTTTCCCGCCGAGCTCGCGAACCTCACGGTCGATGGCGTCGCGACTACAACCGCGGTCGACGGCACGTTCGGTTGGGCGGGCACTGCCGCGGCGACGGCGATCCCGAGCGCGACCGGCTCGCAGGTCGTCGTGATCGATCACAACGGCAATCCGGTCACCGACATGCTCGACGCCGAGCCAGGAGGCACGGTCGCGTGGAGCCGCGCGACCGAAGAGTTTGCCGACTCGCAGCTGTCGACCTACGTCTACGCGACGATCGCGAAGGCACGCGCGCGAACCTACGAGCCGTCGCTCGATCCGTGGCTCGCGCAGCCGATGGACTTCTACGTCAACGAACCGGACACCTGCGACGCGTACTCGACCGGCACCGAGGTTC
>CAZDGY010000429.1:0-5832 GCA_964504685.1 uncultured Kofleriaceae bacterium
ATCCCCGGCCAGCCGAGCGGATTCTCGGCGCCGGTGCCCGCGCCGGTCGGATTGACGTCGCCGATCGGGTTCGCGGCGGGGAACGTGCCGGGCGGAAACACGAACACGCCCGCCGCATCGCTGCCGATCGCGTAGTGCTGGACGAGCGCGGCGAGGTGCGCGGTCGCTCCCGCGCCGACCGCGGCGTCGGGGTCGACCATCGGCGCGTATGCGAGCGAGGTGCCCGCGCCGCTCTCGAACGCGAGGTCGTTCATCGGCTGCTTGGAATACTCGTACGACTCCACCGCGGTCGAGAACCCCGTCAGATCGATCCACAGCACGCCGAGCGCCGGATCGTTGTAGAGGTTCGCCGGAATCTGGTCGCGGCTATACGCCGAGAGATCGCGACCCATCGCCTGCGCGAGTGGCTCGCCCGAGATCTGCATCTCGCCGGCAGCGAGCATGTGCTCGCGCGTGACGAACCGGGTGCTGTCTCGGGTCGACGTGATCGTCACGATGCCGGCGGTGGCATCCGGGCTAGCGTCGATCACCGCGTCGCTGGCGTCGGGCGATGCCGCGCGGGTGCCGCTACACGCGCTCAACGCGGCGAGCGCGATGACCGACCGCGCGCGCACTCACTTCACGTTGACGAGCAATCCTGGCGACGCGACGCCGCTCGCGACCACTTCCATCTTCGCGAGCCCACCCTCGACGCCAGCCGGGACATCGACGTGAGTCAACCCGGTCGTTGTCTTGGCGACCGCGAAGTTGCTGCCGTCGTGCGTACGCGCGTACTGGACGTGCCCGGTGGTCATGTTCGTGAACCGGACGAGCGGGTAGGCGGTCGACGCTTGGCCGTCGTCGCCGTACGCGGCCGCCTGCGAGATGCCGTTGAGTCGCGTGCCACTCACCGTATACGTGTGGCCGGTATAGATCGTCATCAGCGGCAGCTGATACGGCGACAGCCCGGTCGACGCCGCGTGTTGCTCGACCGCGCGTGCATCCGCGATCTCGCGCCCGGTCAGCCCGGTCGTGCCCTCGAGCACCGGCGTCGCGGTGACCACCGGTTGATACGCGCTCGTGTCGGTCGGTGGCACCGGCTCGTAGATCTCGACGTCGGGCGATTGCGACGTGAACATGATCTCGCCGCTCGGTAGCGGCAGCAGGTTGCATTGGTACGACGTCAGATCGACCGCGAAGTCAGGTCCGTTGATCATGTTGAACGCCGTGCCGTCCCATTCGAAGAACACGACGCCGCTCTCGAACACGCCCGGGCTCGCCGCAAACAACACGTTGCCGTTCGGCATCAGCGCGCCGGGTCCGTCCGCGATGTCGAGCTGACCGCTGGCGACGACCGGGAAGTCCGGCGCCGCGGTCCATGTCTTGGACGAGGTGTCGTAGACCGCGTTGTGGCCGGTCGCGCCGGTCGCGATCACCGTGCCGTCGGGCCGCAGCACCGCGGGGCCAAGCTCGCTCGAGCCCGGGTCGGCGAGCAGCACCGGCGTGTCGCCGAGGCTCGTCCACATGCCGGTCGTCGGGTCGTAGTTCTCGGACTCCATCGGCTTGCCGCCGTTCGTCGCGTCGACGGTCAGCAGCGTGTTGTCGGGCAGCAGCGTCCAGCCTTCTTCGTCGTTGATGTCTTCCTTGCCGGCGCCGGTCGGCGTCCAAGTCAGGCTCGTCGCGTCGAGGATCGCCTCGTTGGTCGTGCAGCAGTCGGCCATCATGAACCGACCATCGGCGAGCACGATGCTCTGTGCGTCGCCGATCGTGCTCCACCCGCTGGGCGGGTCCATCGACGTCCACATGTCGAGCGCGGGATCGTAGATCGCGCCGAGCGTCGTCCACACTTCGGTGCTGCCGCCGTTGTACTCGCCACCTTCGACGATCACCCGGCCATCGGGCAGCACCGCCGATGCGTAATACAGTGGCATGTAGCCTGCGGGCAGCGATGCGAGCTGCGTCCACGTCCCGTTGATGTAGCTACCGGTGATGTCCGGCGTCAGCCGCCACCAGTCGCCGGCGTCGGTGTCTTGGGACATCACCGTGCCGTCGGGCAATACCAGCGAAAGGTTCGCCGAGAACTCCGGTTGGTTCGTCAGCGGCACGAACGTCTGCGGCGGCGTCGGCGCAGCAAACTGCGTTCCGTACTGCACCTTGGTGTGTTCGCCCGAAGTCGGGTCTTGCACCGTCGTGCATCCCGTGGCAACCGCGAGCGCGAGCCAGCCCAATCGATTCGACATCGTGTCCTCCGACGACTGCTAGTGGATCACGGCAAGGCGGTAACGGTAACAGACCGACTGGTCACAGGCGTTAACGTTTCGCGAGTGTCCCGAGATGTAGGTGCAGCACGTCTTGAAGGGACATCACGGCGGCATGGCAGCCGCGGGCAAAGTCACAGCCCCCTGACGCGCGTGCGCATCGCCTGCCAACGATGAGTTTGCGATCAGACCTTGCGCCGCGCGCGTTCGCCTTGTACGCGAGTAGTGATGATGATGCGCACCTCGGTGGCCGCCGCGTTCGTCTGGCTCGCTGCATGTGGAGGTGGCGCGGGCAGCGACGCCTACGTCGATGCGTTGCCCGAGTGCGATTACACCGAGCTGTCCGATGCGACGAACGCAACGATGCTCGAGGCGACCGGGCTCACCGTCGATGTGACGCGGACGATCTGCGGGCAAGTCGACTCGGGACACTTCTCCGCGGGTACAGTCGACGTCGATACCTACCAACTCGCCGTTCCCGCGAGCCCCGCCGAGCTGTTGATCCAATTCAACAACGCGCAGGAGACCGGCCTCACCGGCTTCAAGGTCGAGATCTTCGACGGATCGCCTAACCCGGTGCTGCAGAACGCCGGCACGCTCGATCCGACACTCGGCGACCACGGCGCGTTTCTGGCGGAGCTCAACGCGGGCAACTACGAGGTCGTGGTCACCGCGACCGCCGCCGCCGACGTGGCCGCGCCGATCCCGTACAAAGTGCGGTTGGTCACCGATCAGCCGACCACGCGCTGCCCCGATTCGACCGGCGTGCCGAAGCCCGATTATGTCGAGGCGCTCGACACCGCGACGAACACCGGCAATGACGTGATGCAGGTGGACTTCTCCAAGACCACGCCGTTCACGTTGATCTCGGGCAGCAGCGCCGAGCCGACCGGCCTGACGGTCGACCGCAACAAGAGCGTGCACATCTCGGGATCGAGCGGCTCGGTCGCAGCGGGTACCGACAAGTACCTCGATCGCGACACCTACGAGATCACGACCGGCGAGCGCGCGAACGAGCTGTCGATCCGGCTCAACTGGCCGGGCGCGACGAGCGATCTCGACTACGTCGTGTTCCAGGAGAATCAGACGACCGCGACCGCGACTGCGACGCTCACGTCGTCGTCCGAGGACGAGTTCAACACGTTCGCGGTGCTACCGAGCACGAAGTACTGGATCTGGGTCGGCGCCTACGACGGCAGCACGGGCCTGCCGGTCGCGTACGACATGACGGTGTGCGGCGGCGACTTCAACCCGTAACGCATCGGCGGTCGCATCCCGGCGGACAACGGGCTAGGTTCCCGCCATGCAACGCCGTTCGTTCTTGATCCTCATCATCGTGGCGCTCGCCGGTTGCGCGAAAGACACCGCGGCTAGTGGTCCGCGCGAGCTTCGGCCGCTGACCGTCGATCAGGTCGCCACCCGCATTGCCGCGAAAGACGGCAAGACGTTCCTCTACGACGCGAATCCGAAAGAGGTCTGGCAGAAGGCGCACGTGCCCGGCGCTAAGTGGGTCGACGACGAAAACATCAAGCCTGCCGATCTCGCCACCGACAAATCCGCGACGTTGATCTTCTACTGTCACAACGAGAGTTGACACGCCTGCCATACCGCCGCGGTCGCGGCGGAAAAGCTGGGTTACACCGACGTCTACATCATGCCCGCGGGTATCGCGGGGTGGGTGAAGGCAGGCAAGCCGGTCGAGCAGGGCTAGCGAGAGCCGAGCGACGCACTTGTAGGAACTCGCGGCACAGTACGCGCTAACTTTCAGCTCACGATTTCTTGCACGCTGCACTACTGACGCGATCCGCAAACCGTTGCACGATCGGACGATGAGGGGACTCCATCTCGTCGCGCTTATCCTTACGGGTTGTGCAGGGTTTACGAGCGTTCCACTCGCGGATTGGCAGACCGTGCCGGCCGCGGAACGCGCTTCGCTCGATCGCGCCCACGATGCGAAGGTCGCCGAGACCGAGGGCGAGCTCTACGCGATCATTCTCGCCACCGCGGACGACCGCCGACTGCTAGCGCTGCCCGCGGTGCACCGCCCCGACGTCGCGCCCGCCGCGCCGGGCGACAGTTGGGCCGCTGCGGTCGCTGGCCACGAGCAGCGCAAGGCCGAGGCGATCGCGCAGATCGATCGCGCGACGGTTGCCGTCCGCCGCGCCGACCTCGCGTGGCGCGAGCTGCGCGCCGAATTGCTGACCGCGCAGCTCGAGGTGTTGCGCAGCGAGCGCGAGGTCGAGCGTGCGAAGGCGATCGATCACCATCTGCTCGGCAGCGACACCTACGACAGTGCCGAGTATCGCGGCCAGCTCGCAAAGGCGCAGGCGCGGTGGTTCGCACTCGAACCGCAAGTCGAGGCCGCGCGGACCGGACGAGTCCGCACGACCGGCGAGCTCGCCGGCGCGAAAGAGACCTACGCGAGCTTGGTCCGCACCGGGCCGCTCGCGCCGACCTCGGACGATGTCGCGCTGCGCTTGCCGGACGTCAACACGCACTCGATCCATCGCGAAGGCGAACGGCAACGCCTCGGCGAGCCGAAGGCCGACGCGCACTACCTGACGCGTCCGCGCGTCGCGATTCGCTAGCGCGCCGGCGGGTTGGCGCGCATCTGCTCGGCCTTGAGCGCGGCCATGAAGCCGAACGTGAGGACGATCGCGATCATCCACCACAGCAGGCTCGTTAGCATCGCGCCGCCCGAGACGTACAGGTTCAAGGCCGACTGCGCGATGAAGATCGCGGCGGCGACGTAGAACACGATCATCGTCTTCGTGCCGCCGAGCAGCGCGAGCGCGACATTGGCGATGCCACCGACGACCGCCGCCACTGTGATCGCGAGCGCCATGTTGACCAGGTGTGGTGCGTCGCCGGTGTGGACCCCGTTCGCGACGAGGTAGTGCACGCGGTCGCGCATCTTCGCGACGTCGCCGTAGTCGAGATAGCCGAGGATTATATAGAGCAGGCCGGAGGCCGCGAGCACGAGCCGCGCACGCTTGATGTGCGGGCCCTGAAACGCCGCGATCTCGAGCTCGAGAAGCTCATTCGGTGCCGCCATGACCCCACGGACGGTACCAGGACCTCGGGAGTCGCACCGGGCTAGTTGTTCGCCAACACGCCTTGGAACATCACGGTGGCGTAGCCGCTCGATGGCGTGCCGACCCAGCTCACGAGACTGCCGCCGACCGAGACCATGAGGCTGGTGCCGCCAGTCGACGTCGCCGAGCCGCTCGTCACGTCGAACGTCGCAGATCCGCCGTCGACCGGAACCTCGCAACCCGTACCGACGAGCATCGCGGTCGCGCTCGTGCCTTGGCCGCGGCTGTCCGTGGCGAGATTCACGTCGTCGAACGCGAGCGTGCAACCAGAGCCGAGCGAAAGCGAGCTGTCGCCGTTTGCGACCGCGGTCATCGGCGCGGCGCCGGCGAGCCCTTGGCCGTTGCCCTCGATCGTCGCAGCGTACGAGCTCTCGCCCGGATACGTGCCGTTAAACAACGTCTCGGCTTGGTCCGGGATGCAACCAGCGAGTGCGATAGCCGAGCAAACCAGCGTGTTGCGCATGCTCGATCTACGCATGCGCAGCGCCGCGACGGCCGCG
>CAZDGY010000430.1:0-5829 GCA_964504685.1 uncultured Kofleriaceae bacterium
TTTATTTATGAAGCCCACCGAAATCACCGCACTCGATCAACTCACCGAAGGCGCCGACCTGCACGGCTTCACCGCGGTGGCGCTCTACCTCGATGACGCGGACAAACCGATCGGCGCGCGGTTCATCCACGACAAGACGAAGTTCACGTTCGACTACCTGCAGATCGAGTCCGCCCCGCAGGGCTTCCTGTGGGTCCACTCGTTCCCGACGTCGGACAAAGGCGAGCCGCACACCCAGGAGCACTTGCTGCTGCTCAAAGGCGATCGCGGCCGCCGGCTCGGCAGCGTCGAAGCGATGGCGCTCGCCGAATCATCGGCGTTCACCGCACAATGGCGGACCGCCTATCACTTTCACACCGTCGCCGGCAATCCGGTGTTCTGGCCGGTGTTCGAGAACCAAGTCGACGCGATGCTCAACCCGGATTACACCGACGAGGAGATCCGTCGCGAGGTCCGCAACTTCGGCGTCGACAAGGGCGACGACGGCAAGCTCCATCTCGACGAGAAGGGCACGGTCTACAACGAGATGGTCCGGACCTACGAGCAGCCCGAGGTCGGTGCCTGGCGCCGCATGGGCCAGCTGATCTACGGCGACAAACATCCGCTCGCGCTCGACTCCGGCGGCTTGCCGGCCGCGATCCGGACGATGACCGCCGAGGACATCCGCACGTTCCACGACGCGAACTACCATCTCGCGAACATGGGGATGGTCGCCGCGTTCCCGCGCGCGATGACGATGACGTCGGTGCTCGATCAGGCCGGCGCGATCCTCGAAAAGGAGATGGGGCGAACCGGCAAGGTCACGACCGAGGCCGACCTGCCGGCGCCGATGCCCGCCGCAAACGGCACGACCGAGGTCGTCGACTATCCGTACAGCGACACGGTGAACCCGAGCCCGATGATGTTCGCGTGGGGCGCGACGCGCTCGCTCGACGATGCCGATCGCACGCTGCTCGGCCTGTTCCTCGACGCGTTCGCCGGCGACCAGAGCACGACGCTCTACAAGAAGTTGATCGACAGCAAGACGAGGGCGCTCGATCTTGGAGCGTCGAGCGTGTGGGCGTTCGCATCCCCAGAGCAGGGCCAGCCGATCTATCTCGGGCTCACCGGCGTCAAGGCCGACAAGCTCGACGTCAAGACGCTCGGGGACGTGCGCACGATCGTGCTCGGCGAGCTCGAGCGGATCTCGAAGCTGCCGGACGGCGATCCAGAGCTCGTCGCGCTCGACGCGCGGGTCGCGAGCCGGGTCATTGATCTGCAACGGCGCACCGTGAAGTTCCTCGACTCACCACCCGGCTTCGGCTTTCGCGGCATCGGCTCGGAATGGCTCGATCATCTGCATCGGCTCGGCAAGCTGCCCGGGTTCAAGAAGTCGCTGACCTTGCACGAGTCGCTCGCGAAGGTGCGCGCGGCGATCGCCGAGCACGGCAACCCGTGGCGCGATCGGCTCAAGGCCTGGGGCCTGCTCGACACGCCGTTCGCGATCGCAGCCCGGCCGAGCCAGACGATGCGCAAGCAGCTCGACGCCGAGCATGCGCAACGTGTCGATGCCGAGCTCGCGCGCCTGCGACAGAAGTACGGCACGAAGGACGCGGCGGCGACGCTCGCCCGCTATCAGCAAGACTACGACGCCGAGACCGCGAAGATCGATGCGGCGGCGAAAGCCGCGCAGCTGCCGCCACTGGTCGAGACGCCGCCGATGACCCTCGACGACGGGCTCTCGTATACGACCGAGCCGATCGCCGGGCTCCCCGCGTTGCGCGCGACGTTCGACACGATGGCGAGCGCGCGCGTCAGCGCGGCGTTCGATATCCGCAACGCGCTGGCCGATGCGGACTTGATGTACCTCGCGGCGCTGCCATCGCTGCTCAGCGATGTCGGCGTGATCGAAGGCGGCAAGCCGATCGCGGCGGACGAAGTCGCCGAGCGGTTGCGCAAAGAAGTGCTCGACCTCGCGGTGCGTTACAGCGTGAACCCGGCAACCGGGCGGATCGAGCTAGTCGTCGCGGGCGCTGGCAACAGCGTCGAGGAGACGCGTAACGCGCTCGCGTGGATGGGCCGCATCGTCGACAAGCCCGATTGGCGCGTCGACAATTTGCCGCGAATCCGCGACGTCGTCACCCAGGCGCTCGCTGCTCAGCGCGCGCGCATGCTAGGGGCCGAGGAGAGTTGGGTCACCGATCCCGCGAACGCGTGGTGGCGCGGCGACGATCCGGTCTATCTGCACACGAGCTCGTTCCTGACCCGGTCGTACGATCTGCACCGGCTGCGCTGGATGCTCGCCGACCCACGCGACGCCAAGGTCCAAGCCGAGGTCGTGAAGTTCCTCGCGTTGCTCGAGACTGCCAAGGGGTTGCCGCGCACGCAGCTCGTCGAGCTGACGCGAGATCTCGCGTCGGGCACCGCTCCGAAGTCGGCCGCCGTGACGACCTGGACCAAGGCCGCGACCGCGCTGTCGCCGAGCGCGCTGACCCTCGCGCGCGATGCCGGCAAGGATCTCGGCGAGCTGCTCTCGGATCTGCCCGACGGTTCGCTCGCCGCGGATTGGAGCGCGCTATGCCGCGAGATGTCAGCTGATCTTCAGGTCGGCGCCGATGCGACGCTAAAGAAGCTCGAATACGTCCGTTATCAGGTGTTCCAAGCGCCGCAAGCACGGCTCGTCGAGGTCGGCTCGACCAGCCATCTCAAGGCGATCAGCGGCGCACTCGACGCGTTCTTACAGCTCGTGCCGACGCCGCAAAAGGGCTCGCGGTTCGGAGCGGCGAAGCTCGGCAATCTGATCGCGAATCGCGTCCTGGCGCGCGATTCGAAGACCAAGGCGCCTCTGTTCGTCGGGCTCGTGAATCCTGCGACGTCGAGCGGCGTGTTCGTCAACATGGCGCCGCTCCCGGCGTTCCGCGACCCGACCGACGACACCATGCTCGACTACCTCGCAGCGAACCTCTACACCGGTCACGGCGGTCACACGATCTACTCGAAGACCGTCGCGGCGGGACTCGCATATTCGAACGGGCTGCACCCGCGCGCCCAGTCCGGGATCCTCGACTACTACGCGGAGCGCTGTCCGCTCCTGCCGCAGACGTTGCGGTTCGTGATCGAGCAGTTGAAGGCGGCGAAGCCCGATCCGAACCTCGCGCGCTACGCGATCGCGACCGCGTTCGACTCGCGGATCGCCGACAGCTACGAAGATCGCGCGGCGGCGATGGCGGCGAACCTTGCCGACGGGATCACGCCCGACCTCGTGCGCGCGTTCCGCGCTCGGCTGCTCGCACTCGCGAACCATGCTGACCTGGCCGCGACGCTGTTCAAGCGGATGCCCGCAGTCTACGCCAAGGTGCTGCCCGGCTACGGCGCGCTCGATCGGAGCGGCGTGTACTTCGTGATCGGTCCGGACAAGCAACTCGCCGCGTATCAGGACTACCTCCACACCGCGGTCGGAAAAGACACGACACTGTACCGGCTCTACCCGCGCGACTTCTGGATCCCGTGAAGGTCGCGATCGTCGGCGGCGGGCTCGGTGGCTTGACCGCAGCGCGCGCGCTTGTCGCAGCGGGGGTCGATGCGCAGGTGCTCGAGGCCGGCGCGGTCGCGGGCGGCGTGATCGCGACGACGCGCGATGCCGGCTATCGGCGCGAGAGCGCAGCGAGCTCGTTCCTCGGCGGGGTGCCGCGTGGCGCGCTCGCGTTGTGCACCGAGCTTGGCGTTGCGGTCGACAAAGCCTCGGCGCGCGCGAAACGGCGCTGGATCTACATCGATGGCAAGCTGCACGCGTTGCCGAGCAACCCGATCGAGCTCGCGCGCAGCGAGCTCCTGACCTGGCGCGGCAAGCTCGCGTTGTTGCGCGAGCCCTTTGCCCCTGTGCGTTCGCCGGGCGGCGACGAGTCGATGCACGCATTCGCGGCGCGGCGGTTTGGCGTCGAAGCTGCGCGCGCGATCGTGGCGCCGTTCGTCACCGGCGTGTTCGCCGCGGACGCGCACGACATCAGCCTCGAAGCCGGGTTTCCCAAGCTCGCGGCGCTCGACGTCCCGGGCGGCGTCGTACGCGGCATGATCGGCGGTGCGATCAGAGGCATGCGCGGAAAGCGCGAGCCAAAGCTACCGCGCGGCATGTACGCACCGGTCGGTGGGCTCGGCGCGCTCGTCGATGCGCTCACCGCGCAGCTCGGGTCGCGCGTCCACACCGGCGTCCGCGTTCACGAGATCGAGCCGATCGACGGCGGCGTGCTGATCGATCGCGATCGCTGGGACGGCTGCGTGCTGGCCGTGCCCGCGGAGGATGGCGCTGGGCTCGTAGCCGACGCGGTGCCCGAGCTCGCGACGCGGTTACGAGAATTTCATCGCGCACCGGCAGCCCTGGTGTATCTCGGGTTCGCTGCGGCGGACGTGCCGCGCGCCGCCGACGGCTTCGGACTGCTCGTCGCGCAACACGAGCAGCCGCGCGTGCTCGGCGTGGTGTTCGAATCGACGGTGTGGCCGGACCGCGCACCGGAGGGCCACGTCCTGCTGCGTTGCATCTACGGCGGTGCGCGCGATCCACAAGCGACCGGGCTCAGCGATGCCGAGCTCGTCGCGACCGCACAACGCGATCTCGAGATCGTGCTCGGCGCGACCGCGACTCCGGTCTATACCAGCGTCGTGCGCTGGTCGCGCGGGATCGCGCAGTATCGCATCGGCCATCGCGAGCGGTCGCGAGCGGCGATGACCGCAGGACGGCGCCATCGCATCGCGCTCGCCGGTGCCGACTACCGCGGGCCCGGCGTGAACGACATTTGCGCCGACGCGGAAACCGTGGCGACCGAAGTTGGCTCGTGGTGAAGCGGATCGTGATCTCGGCAGTCCTCGCCGCGTGCGGGAGTCGCGGCGGCGATGATGCGCGTCACGTGGGGCCGCCACCGGCGGGATCGGGATCCGGCGCGGGATCCGGCGCGGGCGCAGACGCGGGCGCGGGGATTGCGCGCGGCGATCTCCAGGTCCGGGTCGAGTGGCCGAATACGCCGATCGCGGACCGCCAATCGCGCGAGCGCAACCGGTGTGGGCTCGCGGCGCGTCCTCTGGTCGAGCCGACGACGATGTGGGGCGTTCCCGACGTCGTCGTCGTAGTCGATGGTGACGTCGTGGTGCCACCAACGACGCAGGCGCGCGTCGTCTACAGTAGCTGCGCGTTGTCGCCGCGGATCACGCTCGCAGCGCGCTCGGTCGTGATCGGCTCCGACACGGGTCAGCCGTTCGCTTTGAACCTCTACGCGCTCGGCCCGTCGTCGAAGCTGGCGCTCGTCGAAACGGGTGCCGCTGCCAACGGGGAACGAGCGATCGAGCTGCCGATCGCGGGCCACGAGGTGATGGCGGACCTTGCCGAAAACACCGTCTACGAGCTCGATCGCGCGACGACCGAGCTCGATCGCTCGACGAACAGCGACGAGACGGCGTTCATCGTGACATCCGCGAATGCGGCGGTGACCGATGCCAGCGGTAGCGCGCTGTTACGCGGCGTCGCCGCAGGCGTCCACAACGTCTCCGCATGGCAGCCGTACGTCCACAAGCTCGCGCACGGAACGGTCACCGTCGTCGCCGGTCAGGCCGCCGAGCTCACGCTCGAGCTCGGCAAATGATCTGGCCGGTCCCGGCTGCGCTCGAGGACGCGGTGCTCGCGGCGGCCAACGCCGAGCTCGGCGCCGCCGCGCTCGCGACTGGCGCGCTTGGCAAGGCGATCGCGGATCGCGCAGCGCGCTATACGAGCGACCGCGAGCACCTGTCGGCACCCGCGGATCCGCGTGCCGATCTCGCCGCGCGCGCCGCGTTCTACACGATCGCAGATGCGATCAAGATCGC
>CAZDGY010000431.1:0-5826 GCA_964504685.1 uncultured Kofleriaceae bacterium
CGACGGTGTAGACGTGATAGATGTCGTGCTGGACGCGCGCGGTGCACGGCGCCCACTCCGGCATCAACGCGCCGAGAATGCCGAGCTGGTTCATGACCTCGAGTGCAGACGGCAGCGCCGCGTCGCGCAGATCGATCAGCGCGTCGTGGAATAGCCGTGCGGCCAGCGGATCGGCAGCGAGCGGCGCCGGATCGCGCGCGATCGTCTCCGCCGCGAGCTCGCGGGTGTGACCGTAGACCGGCAAGCCGAGCTCGACCGCGACGCGGAACAGCCGCACCATCTCGGCCGGTCGCTCCGCGAACAGCCGCGGATCCTTGAGCGCGAGCTCGCCGTTGAACGTGATGAACGACGCATCGATCGGCGCGATCCGCGGCCGACGGCGCGCCGGCACTCGCGCCGACTCGAGCAAGCGATCCGCGACCTGGACCACCGCGCGCGCGTGCAGGTAGTAGTCGCGCATCAACGCCTCGACCGCGGGCGTGACCGCCGATCGCACGTCGCCTTCGTGCGGCCGCGCGTGCGGATACAGCCGCGGCGCGATCGCTTCTTGGATCTCGAACGTCAGCTGATCGAACCGGCGCTTTGCCGCGAGCTGGACCAGCGTGCGAATGCGCAGCTGGAAGTCGCGCGCGCCGCGCAGCACGTCGACTTGGCGATGCCCGAGGTGGCCCATCGCGGCGAGGCTGGCGATCACCGCGTCGGCGCCGTCGGGATCGATGCCCGGCCGCGGCGGCTGCCAGCGCACGGTCGCCGCCCACAGCGCGGTCGACAGATCGCGCAGCGCGCCGATGCCCATCTTCAAGTTCGGCTCGAGCACGTAGATCGCGGCGCCGAACCGATCGTGGCGCGCGCGGTTCTCCGCGACGAGCGCTGCGATCAGATCGTTCGGGTTGCCGGCGGGTGCGAGCGCGCCGAGCATCGCGCGCTGCAGCTCGGTCGTGAGCCGCCGGTCGCCCGCGATGTGGCGCGCGTCGAGCAGCGCGGTCGCAGTCGCGAGATCATCCTTCGCCAGCCGCGCCGCCGCGCGCGGTTCGCGCACCGCATGACCGATCGCGAGCTTGTCGTCCCACAGCGGATACAGCAGGCGATCGGCGACCTGCTTCGCCGCGGCCTCGGTGCGCTCGTGCAGCACGATGAAGTCGATGTCGGAGTACGGCGCGAGCTCGCGACGCGCCCAGCCGCCGGTCGCGACCAACGCGAGCGGTGCACCGGCGTCCGTCGCCGCCGCGGTGAACCGCTCGGCGACCTCGCGGTCGTAGACGTCGGCGATCGCGCGGCAAGCTGCCCCACCGGTGCCCGGCGACTCGAGCCGCGACGATAACCCGGCGATCACACCGTCGAGCGCGGTGCGCAAGCTGCTCGGCAAAGCGGTGACGGCGGCCACGGCGTATAGATCTAGCACTCGTCTCGCCGGCGCGGATCGGCGATGCTCGCCGCGATGCGACGTGCGATCGCCTGCGCGGCGCTATTAGCCGGGTGCGGCGACAACAATGCCGGTCCCGATGCGCCCGTGACCGTCATCGCCGATGCCGCGCCGGATGCTCCGGTCATGCCGTGCACCGGCGGCATCGAGCTGGTCGGCCAGTTTCTCGAGACCAATTCCGGGAGCCCGCCACAGATTCCGGTGGTGATGCCGACCGTCGGTCACCCCGACGGCTTCGACATCCGCGTGTCGAAGTGGCACGTCACGCATCTCGGCGACACCGAGCTCGTCCCCGACTCAGCCGTGACCGTCACGTTCACTGGCTACGACGCGGCGGCGCTGAACGCGAACCTTGCACCGCTGCTGACCGTGCCGGACATTGGCAACGGCGATGGCAATGGCGCTCTGCTCGCGTTCCCCTCAGACGTGCAGGATACGGTGCATCTCGCGATTACGACCACTGATCAGACCGCAATCATGGACTCGCTCAGTGGTGGCTTGCTGGCCTCCGATGGATCCGGGTTCGTTGCGATCGCACCTTTTAGCGTGACCGGTGGCGTCAGCTTCTTCCAGCTCTCAGCCGAGGGCGAGATCATGCTGGCGAACGGCGCCGACGGCGCAATGCAGTTGCTGTGCGAGTAGCGCGACTTGCGATCGCGGCGCTCCTAGCCGGCTGTGGCGACAACGGCGCTGCGCCCGATGCACCGTCGACCGCGATCGCCGATGCCGCGCCCGATGCGCCCTTGATGCCGTGCACCGCCGGCATCGAGCTGATCGGCCAGTTCACCGCGACCAGCGCCGGCAGCGCGCCGCAGTTTCCGGTGGTGATGCCGACGGTGGGTCACCCCGATGGCTTCGATATCCGCGTCCCGAGCTGGCACATCACGCATGCGAACGGGATGGTGGGCGACGCCCAGGTCGTCCCAGATTCCCCGGTGAGCGTCGCGTTCACCGGATACGACGCCGCGGCGCTAAACGTCGGACTCGCGCCGCTGCTGACCGCGCCGGACATCGGCGATGGCATCCTGCTCGATATCCCGCGAGACGTGGGAAGCACCGTGAGCCTCCAGATCGCGCAACCGGAGCTCACCGTGCTGATGACGGTGGACTGCGCTGGCTTTCCGCCGCGCGACGAATCCGGGTTCGCGGTCATCGCGCCATTCAGCCTCGACTGCGGCGATGTCGACGAGGGCGTCACGTTCTCTCAGTTCGTGCCCGACACCGGCGAGCAGCCCAAGCTCGCGAACGGCGCCGCTACAATGCAGCTGGTCTGCGATTAGGGTGCCTTGTCGTCGAACGACAGCTGCGACAGATCGATCCAGCCGTCCCACACCTTCACGCCCTTGACCCGGCGCTGGACGAGGCCCTGCGGCGCGTCGGCGACGATGCCGGCGATCGGCCAGCTCTCGCCGAGCGCGGTCGCGAGCTCGGCCGCCGCTTTCTGACGCTCCGCCGGATCCCACGCCGCGCCGAGCGCATCGAGCGCGCGATCGACGGCCGGGGCATGTACCCGGCCGGCAGCGCCGCCGAATGGCGGTGCGGATGGATCGACTCGTGGATCGGCGACCCGCGCCGGATCCTTGCTCGTGACGATCGTCGCGATGTCGCCGTCGACCATGCCGGACCACGCGAGCTCGATCAGGTCGTAGTTGCCGTCGCTGCGCCGCTTGTCGATGAACGCCTCGCCGCCGGTCTTGACGTCGATCACGACGCCGATCCGGCGCGCCGCCTCGACGAAGTAATCGCGCTCGGTCTTGACCGGTGGCCCGGTCGGATCCTTCGGAGGCGGATGCTCGCCGCCGACCATCACGAGCCGGAGCTGCTTGCCCGCTTGGTCGCGGATCGAGTCCTTGTCGCTGTCGGTCCAGCCTGCGGCGTCGAGCAACTTGCCGGCGGCGGCGGGATCGAAGTCGGGCACCGCGGCTTCCGGTGCGTCGACCGGTCCACCCGGCCAGATCGGCCAACCGGCGGGCCGCGCGAGCCCGGCGAACACCTTCTTCGCGATCGCGCGGCGATCGACGAGCAATGCGAGCGCGTGGCGTACGCGGGGATCGGCGAGCGCGCCGCGCGGGTTGAACGCGAGGTAGCGCAGCTTCGGCGGTGCGAGCTCGAGCGGACGAAACATCGCGACGATGCCGGGCGAGGTCGCCTGCTCCGGCCAGTGCGCCGGAATCAGCGCCGGAATCACGTCGAGCTCGCCGTGCTTCGCCGCGGTCAGCGCGACCGCCGCGTCCGGCTCGTAGACGAAGTCGATGTCTTGGATCGCCGCCGGCCCCGCCCAGTACTTGTCGAACCGAGTCAGGTGGACGATGCCGCCCTTGTTCGAAGCGAGCTTCCACGGCCCGGTGCCGACCAGCGCGCCGCCCGCGTGCAAGCTGCCGTCGTAAACGTGCATCGGCAAGATCGGAATCTCGGCGAGCGCGCGCAGCACGTAGCCGCTCGGCCGCTTGAGCCGCAGCCGGAGCTCTTGCGAGGTGATCAGCTCGATCGCTTCGACGTCGTCGAGCAACGGCCGGAGATGATCGATGCCCTTGTGCGGATCGCGGACCGCGTCGAGCGTGAACTGGACATCCGAGGTGGTCAGCGGCGTACCGTCGTGAAAGGTCACGCCCGGCTCGAGCACGACGCGGATCTCGAGGCCATTCGGCATGACCTGCCAGCTGCGCGCGAGCCGCGGCGCGTAGTGGCCAGCGCCGGTCGTTTCCGGCGGCACGTAACGGAGCAGCGGCTCGAAGATCGTGCCGAGCGTGATCCGCCGCGCCCACAGCGACGGCTCGAGGATCGCGGACAGCCGCCCGGGCTCGGCGTCGACCGCGATCCGCAGCGTATGGCCGCGTGCCGCATGGAGATCGGTCTCGCTCGGCGTATCGACGAGCACGGGCGATTGCGGCGCTCGTTCGGCCTCTGAAGTCGGGTCCGGCGCGTGCCGCCACGGCTTGACGCGAGCCGGCGACTCGCACGCGATACAAGCGAGCACGAGGGCGGCGACTTGAGGGGCTCGCATCACCATGTTATCACTCGCAGCATGCCGCACCGTCCGGGCGTCTGCACCGTCTCCCTCGTGAGTCTCGTCGCGGCTGCCGCCCTGGGCGGTTGCCAAGGCGACAAGCTCAAAGGTCCTGAAGCCGAGGTCAAAAAGACAGACATCAAGGTCGACTTGCCGGCGATCCCGGCCTTCGACATGCCGCCGGCTAACGCCGACGGGTCGCACTCGGTGAAGGAGCTGCGGGTCAAGGGCAAGAAGTTCTTAGATACCGATATCACGGTCAAGGGTGTCATCACCTGGGCGTACGACTGCCCGACCGCGGTCCGCAAAGCCGACGAGACCGACAAGGATCTGCAAAAGCGGCTCGACGACGACCCGACGCTGTGCGAGCGCCCGAAGTTCTATATCGGAGACACCGCGTCGACCCCGCCGGAGAAGAGCCTGTGGGTGGTGGACGTGCCGCGACCGTACAACAAGCTCGAGGTCGAGCGGATCAAGAAGCCGGAGCGCACCGCGCCCGATCGCTGCGAGCCGGGCGAAAAGGATCCGAAGAAGATGATCTGCCCGCCCTACAAGGTCGGCGACGAGGTCGTCATCACCGGCACGTTCAAGCAGAGCTCGCCGCACAGCGAGCGCAACTCGGACGGCCTGCTCGTCTACAAGTCGCTCAAGAATGCGACGCAGAACTGGGAGACCCCGCCGCTCGTCGCGCCACCACCTGGCGCGCCGCCTGCCCCGGCTCCCGCGACGAAGGCATCGCCGACCGATCTGATGAAGAAGCCTGGCTAACCGTCTACGGGGCCCGCGCGACCTGCGCGACCGCGTCGCACAATACCGGCGCGACCGCGACGACCTCGCCCGCGCTGCGGATCGCGCAGTGGCCGCCGGTCTCGAACGCGTGATGATACGGCGCGCCGCCCGGGGGCGTGACCGTGATGTCGAGCCTGTGCGCCGGCGCGAACGCGGGCGACGTTTGGTTGATCTCGGTGGGTTGCGCGAGCAGCTCGACCAGCGCATCGACCGCAGCGGGCGCTTTGCCCTGGGGCTCGTGCATCCACTCGTGCATCACCGCGCCGCGGCGATACGTGACGCCGTCGACCACGAGCGCGCTGATCGTCGACGGGTCTTCGAGCCAGGTGACCCGCCCGCGCACGTCGAGCCGAGTCGAGGTGATGCGCAGCCACGCCTCGGGCGTCGGTTGTAGCGCGAACGGAGGAAGCCTTCGTTGATTGGTTCGCCTGTGCCTTAGCCGGCAAAAATGCGCCACCAGTCCGCATCCTGGAGCAATTTGCGACGGCCATGGGACCGTCCGACGGTCCAAGCCAGATATTTGTATCGCGCCGCAGCACCTCGCCGTTTTTCGCTGCACTGGTCAATGGCGCGGCTTCCCATATCGCCGAATTAGATGATGTTCACA
>CAZDGY010000432.1:0-5817 GCA_964504685.1 uncultured Kofleriaceae bacterium
TCACCAAGCGCGCCGCCGCGGCGAACACCGAGGCGATGTCGAAGATGGAGACCGCCGGAGGTGAAATCGCGACCGTCGACAAGGCCGCGAGCAAGGAGCTCGCCGAGACCGCGGCACCGCCTGCCGCCGCGCCGCCGCCGCCGCCCCCCGCGCCTGCCGCGCCCGTCGAGCCGAAAAAGGTCGATCTCGGTACGATCGCCGCGATCGGCGTCGCGATCGGCGGCATCGGCACGCTCGTCGGCGCGCTGATGGTCACGCTGTTCGGTCTCGGTCCCTGGCTCCCGTTCGGCCTGCTCGCGATCATGCTGATGATCTCGGGCCCGTCGATGGTGCTCGCGTGGCTCAAGCTACGCCGCCGCAACATCGGCCCGATCCTCGACGCGAACGGCTGGGCGATGAACGGCCGCGCTCGGATCAACGTCGCGTTCGGCGCCGCGATGACCGAGCTGCCGAAGTTGCCAGATGGCGCGAAGCGCTCGCTCGACGATCCGTTCGCCGACACCAAGACGCCATGGCGGCGCTGGGTCGCGCTGGTGATCGTGCTCGGCCTCGCGGGCGGTTGGTACCTCGGCAAGCTCGATGACTACTTGCCGGCGGACATCACGTCGATCGCGGTGCTCGGCACGAATGCGCCGGCGTTCAAGAAGCTCAAGGCGACGATCGAGCAGCCGATCGTGGTTCCGGCTGCCGCGCCAGCGAAGCCCTGAGCGGGTTTTCACCAGCCGCACGCAGCGCTGAGCTACGGGCGATGGCACGTATTACAGCGCATACGGCACCGGCAACTGTGGCACGAGTCGCGTGCCCGATCGAGGTGCGCCGCGCGCGCTACCCGATCGCGACGGTCGCCGCGAAGCGCGGACGGCGCAGCCGCTCCGCTAGTAGCCGCCCGACGCCGGGTCGGGAGTCGCGCTACCGCTGCCCGCGGCTGCGCCGTAGCCCGAGCCACCGGCTGCGCCCGATCCCGACTTGGTGTCCGGGCCGTTCGCCTTCTTGTTCTTGCCGCCACATGCGCCGACCACAGCCGCCGCGAGGATCGCGATCACGAGGAGCTTTTTCATCGCGGGGAAATTATCACGGATACGGCGACACGGGCTTCGCGCTGGCCGGTGGCGGCGGCGGTGGTGACGGCGCGGCTTGTTGCGGCTGATCGCACTCGGGTCCGATGCGAGTCGCGGCGGTGTACGCCTCGGGCGGCGCCGCCACCCAGGTCACGCGATGGCCGAGCGTCGCGCCGGTCGCCGCGAGATCGTACGACGCGTATTCGCCCGCGCCGTACGCCATCGCGACCTTGGGTCCGCTGCGATCGGCGAGCACCGCCGCGAGCGTCAACGGACGCGCCGGATCGTCGTCGAGCTTGACCGGCTTGCCGTCGCTGCCCGGCACGAAGAACCCGCTGTAGGTTTCGGCCGGCCATTGGCACTGCGTCGCCGGATCGGCGCTCGTCGGCACCTGCAGCCAGTTGACCGCGCCGCCCCACGCGACCGGTTGCTTGCCGACGTCGATCTCGATGAATGCCCACAGCATCTCGCAGCCGGGCGCCTTGCACTCGTGGGTCGGCACGTCGGGCGCGAGCACCGCGGGAATCGGCGTCTCTTGGGTCGGCCGATGCCAGTGGTGTTGGTCGTCCATCTGGCCGAGCCGAGACGCGATCGGATGCGGCACCGCGACCGCGCACTCGCTCGGCGGCTGCTCGGAGATCAGCGCGAGCGCCTCTTCGTCGTTCTGCGGCGCGGAGCAACCTTCGAGCTCGACGCCGTACGCCCGGTTCGGCGGCTCGTCGAACTTCGCGGCGTAGTAGCCGCCTGCGGTCGCTTTGCACGGCGGCACACCGGGAAGGATCAGCCACACGCTCGCCGGCGCGGCGGGCACGCCCGATGCCTGCGCCTCGGCCGGATCGATCTTGACGTAGTCGGGCAAGTTCGCAGTCGAAGCGAGCTTCGCGTCGAACAGCGGCAGCACCCAACCGGTGTGAACCTGCTCTTTCAAGTAGTACGCGACGTACGTGTTCGCCGCCGTCGGGCAGCCGACCCCGGGCACCGGCGGCCCCCCTTCGCCGCGAGGACCAGCGGGCGGCGGACACGCCGCGAGGACGACGAGCGCGAGAGGGGCAAAACGGCGCATGCGGCAACGATAGCTCAATCGCGGGGCGCGAGCCGCTCGAGCGCAGCGCGCATGCGATCGGGAATCGCGACCGGCCGACGATTGGCTCGATCGACAAACACGTGCACGAAGTAGCCATGCGCGGCGGCGAGTGGTTCGCGACCGAATAACGCGACGCCGTACGTGACCGCACGCGTGCCGAGCTTGTCGACGCGTACGCCGGCGACCAGCTCCTCGGGATAGGTCACCGCGGCGTGAAACTGGCAGTGCGATTCCACGACGACGCCGATCACGTCGCCGCTCGCGATATCGAGCCCGGCCTCGCGGATGAGGTAGAGGTTCGCGGCGGAATCGAAGTAGCTGTAGTACGTGACGTTGTTGATGTGGCCGTAGATGTCGTTGTCGCTCCACCGCGTCGTGATCGGCGCGTGAAACGGATAGTCGGCGGCGGTCGGACGGGGGCGGGGTTCGCTCACCAATACTCCAGCGCGCGTGAGAATAGCGCTTCGAGCTCGGGTTCGCCGATCGACAGCGGCGCGTTGCCGAGCAAGCGCTGTTGCGGCGCCGCACCGGCGACGAGCGCCGGGACATCGGCGACGCGATAACCGACCGCATGCAAGCCGTTCGGGATCGCGATCGATCGCATCAGCGCTATCACCGTCGCGGCGAGGCGCTCGCCCGCATCGCGGTCGCTCGCGCCGTGGACATCGCCCCCGAGCAGCGCCGCCGCTTCGAGGTGACGCGCCGGCGACGTCGGCCCGGTCGCGCGAAACACCGCGGGTGCGCCGATCGCGACCGCCATGCCGTGCGGGACCAGCGGCGCATCGGGATATCCCGGCGAGCGAAACTCGCGGACCTGGCCCGCGATCGCATACGCCATCGCGTGAGGCACGTGGACGCCCGCGTTGCCGAACGCGATGCCGGCGAGCGTCGCCGCCCACATCATCTGCTCGCGCGCATCGCGATCGCCCGAGACCGCCGCCGCGAGGTACGCGCCGCACAGCCGCAGCGCTTCGCGACAGCCGAGGTCGCTCCACGGATTCGCGCCTTGGCTCGCCGGTCGCGCGAGTGGGCTCGCCGGCGCCGCGCGGGTCGAGAACCGACGCGCGGTGAACGACTCGACCGCATGACACAGCACGTCCATCCCGCTCGCCGCGACGACCTGCGCTGGCAGCGTATGCGCGACGCGCGGATCGATCACGGCTTCGCTTGGCCGCAACCGCGGCGAGCTGATCCCAGTCTTCGCGCGCCGCGCGTGCCAGTCGAAGATCGCGATGCCGGTGACTTCGCTGCCGGTGCCCGACGTCGTCGGACACGCGATGTGTGGCGCGAGCGGACCGGGAACCGCGAGCGCCTGGCCGAGCGGCGCGTTGACATACGCTTCGAGCGCCGCGGGATACGTCGCGTAGAGGTTCGCCGCCTTCGCGGTGTCGATCGCCGAGCCGCCGCCGAGCGAGACATAGCCGTCGGGTTTCGCATCGCGGCAAAAGCGGATCGCGTCGTCCCACGACGCTTCGGTCGGCTCGATCGCGACCGCATCGAACACGCACGGTTCGATCGCCGCGGCTCGTAGCGACGCGAGGAGCTCGTCGCACCACGGCAGCGCGCGCACCCCCGGATCGGTGATGACGGCGGCGCGGCGAATCCCGAGCGCCGCGGCACGCGGCCCGACTTCAGCGAGCGCACCGGCGCCGAACGTCACGCGCGACGCGTCGATCGTGAACGCGCTGTCGCAGCCAGCGCCGACGGCCGCGAGGTGCGCGCAGCTCATGCCTCGATCTACCCCGGTTCGGGTCGCCGCGGCGCACAGCCGCCTACAATCGCGCCGTCGGTGTGCCTGTACATGTGCCGTGCTTGCAAAACCAGCCGCGTGCCCATGACTCAACGCGTGACCGATCGCAAATCAGACCGCACGATGGACGCCGGCTCCGAGCAGTTGGCGCAGCGCGGCCCATGCGCGTTCGCCGAGCTCGGCATCGAGGATCGGTTGCCACGCCACGCCGGCAGTCAGTTCTCCGCGACGCCGAGGTAGCGCGTCACGAGCAGCGTCGCTTCGTCGATCAGCTTGGGGTCGCGGAGCCGCGCGTGATCGAGCAGCGCGGCGCGGTGGATGATCGCTTCGATCGCCGAGACGATCACGTATGACGCCATGTCGGGATCGCGAATCGCGAGCTCGCGTTGGCGCAGCGCGAGCATGCCGGCGACCATGCGATGGGTCAGCGCGTCGCTCTCGCGCAGCTTTGCGAGCCGACCGACGCGCGGCAGTTGTTCGGTCAACATGCGATGAAGCTCGGGATCGATCGAGTGCGCGCGGATCGTCAGCTCGATCACGCGGCGAACAGCGGCGGCCATCGGCAACTCGGCGACCGCGGTGAGCTCGGCGAGCACCGCCGCGTTCATCGCTTCGATGTGGCGTTCGAACAGCGCACCGACCAGCGCTTCCTTATTCGGGAAGTATTGATAGAGCGATCCGATCGACACGCCCGCGGCGGTAGCGACCCCGTTGGTCGTCAAGCCATCGAAGCCGTGTTTCACCAGAACCCGAGCGGTCGCTTCGAGGATCGCATCCACGGTCTCGCGGCTGCGGTCCTGGCGCGGGTGTTTGCGAGGCGTGGTCCGGACTTGGCGGGTCATCGTGGGCTCGGTGGGTGGCGGGATCGAACGCGAGTAGACAATGTGAGCGAACGCTCGCATTTTGGTTGGTGATGGCAACGATTGCAACTGCGATCTCGGGACGCGCTACGAAACCGGCTATTCCGTCCGTTCCCGGCGTGCCGGTGTTCGGAAATCTCTTGCAGTTCCGCCGCGACCGGATGGCGCTGAACGATCTCGCGGCGCGCACTGGCCCGATCGCGCGGCTCCAGCTCGCACACATCCCGATCTACCTCACGACCGACGCCGACCTCGCGCACGACGTGCTCGTGACCAACGCGGAGTACTACACGAAGTCCGCGGGCTTGAATTTTCTCGAGCCGCTGCTCGGCAACGGCTTGTTGCTCGCCGAAGGATCGCCGCACAAGCGCCATCGCAAGCTGCTCGCGCCGGCATTCGCGCCGAAACGGATGGCCGCGTACGGCGACAAGATGGTCGCCGAGACGATCGCGCAGATCGCGCGCTGGCGACCGGGCCAACCCATCGACCTCGCGACCGAGATGATGGAGCTCACGCTCGCGATCGCGGGTCAAACGATGTTCTCCGCGCACGTTCGCGACGATGCGAAGACGATCGCCGAGGGACTCGAGCTCGCGATGCGCTCGCAGAGCGCGAGCATGACTTCGTTCTTCCGGCTCGGCTACGAGTGGCCGCTGCCGCGCCATCGTCAGATGCGACGCGCGGTCGCGCTGCTCGACTCGGTCGTCTATCGCCTGATCGCCGAGGGTCGCGCGCGCGGCACCGACGTCGGCGACGTGCTGTCGATCCTATTGCTCGCTCGCGACGAGGACGGCTCCGGGCTCACCGATCGCCAAGTGCGCGACGAAGCGATGACGCTGCTGCTCGCGGGGCACGAGACGACCGCGAACGCGCTGACCTGGACCTGGTACGAGCTCGGCCGCAACCCCGCGGTGCTCGAACGGCTGCGCGCCGAGGTCGACAGCGTGCTCGGCGATCGCACGGTCACCGCCGACGACCTGCCGTCTTTGCCGTACAACGCCGCCGTGATCGACGAAGCGATGCGGCTGCACCCGCCGGCGTACATGACCGGGCGCCAGGCCGAGG
>CAZDGY010000433.1:0-5816 GCA_964504685.1 uncultured Kofleriaceae bacterium
CGTCGTCCCCGTCGTCCTCGTCGTCGTCGTCGTCGCTCGGTGCGCGCGGCACGACGCGGTCCATCGGAATCGGGGGTGGTGCTTTGCCGATCGCGCCGACCGGCGCGGTGTCGTCGTCGAGGATCGCGCTCGGCGGCGCGGCAAGGATCTCGTTCGAGGTCGTGCGCTCGTCCGGTGCGGGCGCGACGCTGGTATCGACGCGCGTCGGATCGGCATCTTCGCCGACCGCCGGAGTCGCTTCGGTATCGCGCACCGCGCGCCCGGCGGGCGAGATCCCGACCGCGACGCCGATCTGCGTGCGGCGCTCGAGGCGCGGCCGACCCGCGGCTGGCTTCTTCGCTTCGAGCACCACGACCTCGTCGTCGTCGACGACGTCATCCGGGTCGTCTTCGAGTAGATCGGGGTCGAGCGTCATCGGCCGCTTGCGATCGAGCAGGATCGGCACCGACTCCGCCTGCCGGTGCTCGTGGATCACGACGCCGGCGCTGACGTCGTCGCTGACCTCGACCGTGATGTTCGGAGGCGGCTCGCTGTCGCGATGGCGGATCGCGCGGAACTCGCCCGACACCTCGGGATTGGGCACCGGCGACGTGCGATCTTGCAGCGCGTCGGGTGCGATCACGATCCGCGGCTCGTCGTCGATCGCGCGGGTCGGCCCGCTCGCGATCTGGACCTCGCCGTGGCGCGCGGCGAGCTCCGGCGGATCGGGCTCGGCCGGGCGAGTACGGCGCGGTGGCGCCGGCCGCAGTTGATCGGTGTCTTCACCTTCCGCCTCGAGCGACGCGACGAGATCGGCGGCCGCGGCGGCCGCGGCGGCCGGCCCGCTCGGCGCGCCGACGATCATCTCGATCACCGGCCCGCTGGAATCGGGCTCGAGCGTGCGCATCGGCCCGCTCGGCTCGCCGAAGATCGAGATCACCGGACCGCTTTCGTCGTCGGCCGCGGCCTCGATCGCCGGCTTGATCGAGGCAGCGCGCGCGCGTGGCACGCGGATCTCGCCCGACACGCTGCGCGCGCGCGGCTGTGGCGTGCCGTCGGTCTGCTCGGCTTGCGCTGGCGCCGATCCGTCGTCCGCGGCCACCGGGATCCGTTCGGTATCGCGCGCGACCTCGGCCGGACGTTGGACATCGACCGGTCCGGTCACCGGCGCGATCGCGCGGTGGCGTTGCGCTTGGACCTGCCCGGTGAGGCCCTTCGTGCGCGCGACCGCTGCCTTCGCCGCCTTGACCCGCTGCGGATCGTTGCCCGCGCGTCCGGCGAGCAGGCGTTCGCCGAGCGGCGTGACATGCCCATAGTAGTGCGCGAGGCACCACGCGATCTGCATCTGGGTCGCGCACGCCCGGACGACGTACGCGCCGGTGAACTCCGCGATCTGGTCGACCTCTTGGCGGTCCGACGGATCACCCATCGCCACGGTCAGGTTGTTCGCATCGTCGAGCGACACCGGGATCGTGCGCAGGTCGATCGCCATGTGGCTCGGGATCACGGCGACGACCTTCGCGGCGAGCCGGGCGAGCGTGTTCGGGTTGACCTGCGGGACGAGCAGCCGCGTCTTATAGAAGTCGGTCAGCGCGTCGTCGGAGACCGTGCCGTCGATGACGAGCTGTTCGCCGAGCGTGCCGCCGTTTTCGCCGAGCTGCGCGCGCGCCTCGTCGAGGGCCGTGGTGGACACCAGCCCGGACCGCACCAAAAGCGCACTGGCGTCGTCGGCCAAGGTAAACCAAAGGGACGGGACAACTCCCAGCCCGTCGGCGATCATGTCGACAGCGAGCCGCCTATGTCAACGCAACGACGGATCTACCTGGACTTCAACGCAACCGCGCCGCTCACCGAGGCCGCGCGCGTCGCTATGGTCGAAGCGATGGCCGAGGTCGGGAACCCGTCGTCGATCCACGCTGAAGGCCGGCGGGCGCGCGATCGGGTCGAACGGGCGAGGGCGCAGGTCGCCGGGCTCCTGGGCCGGCCGACCGAGCAGGTCGTGTTCACCAGCGGCGGCACCGAGGCCAACCAGCTCGGCGTGGCCGCGCTCGCGTTGACCGCCGAACGCCGCGGCCTACCGAAAGTGGTCTCCACGACCGCGATCGAGCATCCGTCGCTGCGCGGTGCGGTCGCCGCGCTCGAGCGCCGAGGCTGGCGCGTGATCACACTGCCTGCGTTCGCGACCGAGGTCAGCGAGCCGATCGGCCTACTCGCGACCTCGCTGGTCAACCACGAGGTCGGCACGCTGCTGGTTTCCGGGTTGCTCGCGAGCGCGCGAGCGATGGGCGCATTGGTTCACCTCGACGCGGTGCAGGCGGCCGGGAAGTCAGGGCTCGACCAGATCTCGCCCGATGCACTCGCGATCTCGGCGCACAAGCTCGGCGGGCCGCAGGGCATCGGCGCGCTCGCCATCGCGCCGTCCGTCGACGACGGTTTGCCTCTGGTCGATGCCGGGCACCAAGAGCGAGGGCGACGGCCCGGGACCGAGAACGTGCTGGGCATCGTCGGGTTCGGCGCTGCTGCGTCGGCGCGTGATCTGGCGGCGTGGCGCGCGGTCGCGGAGCTCGGCGCGCGCCTCGAAGCCGGCCTGCTCGCGCTGCCGGACGTGCGCATTCACGGCGCCGATCAGCCTCGACACGGCGGCACGATCAACGCCGGCTTTGCGGGCGCGCGCGGCCAGGACATCGTGATCGCGCTCGATCTCGCGGGGGTCGCGGTGTCGACCGGCGCGGCGTGCACGAGCGGCAGCGTCCAGCCGTCGCCGGTGCTGCTCGGTCTCGGCTATGCGCCCGAACAGGCGCTCGAGGCAGTGCGGTTCTCACTCGGCGTCTCGACCACGGACGACGAGCTCGATCGCGCGCTCGAGCTGTTGCCAGCGATCGTCGCCAGGGCACGCGCCCAGCGCTGACAATACCCTGACAGGGCGCCGGCTTAGCCCGTCGGTCGCCGAGGTTGACGATGCTCGTGACTGCGCGGTAAGCCACTCCCATGCGCGACGTCGTCATCGTCGGTGCTGCGCGCACCGCCATTGGAAGCTTTCTCGGTTCGCTCGCATCGGTGTCGGGCCCCAAGCTCGGCTCGACCGCGATCAAAGCGGCGCTCGAACGCGCCGGGGTCGCGCCGGGCGATGTCCAGCTCGTCCACATGGGCATGGTGTTGCCGGCCGGGGTCGGCCAAGCGCCGGCGCGGCAAGCGGCGCTCGGCGCCGGGCTACCCGACAAGGTCCCATGCGTGACGGTCAACAAAGTGTGCGGCTCGGGCCTCGAAGCCGTGATCGGCGCGGCGCGCTCGATCCAGCTCGGCGAGCTCGACATCGCAGTCGCGGGCGGCATGGAGTCGATGTCGAACGCGCCGCACTTACTGCGTCACTCGCGGACCGGCACGAAGATGGGCCCGCTCGAGACCGTCGACTCGATGGTCGTCGACGGCTTGTGGGATCCGTACTCGAACCAGCACATGGGCAACTGCGCCGAGCTGTGCGCGAAGGAGATGAACTTCACGCGCGAGCAGCAAGACGCGTTTGCCACCGAGAGCTACAAGCGAGCGCTCGCGGCGATCAAGAACGGCGCGTTCAACGACGAGATCACGGCGGTGGAGATCGCCGACAAGAAGGGCACGATCAAGATCGACACCGACGAGGAGCCTGGTCGCGGCAGCATCGAGAAGCTGCCGTCGCTGCGCCCCGCGTTCGCGAAAGACGGCACGATCACCGCGGGCAACGCGCCTTCGGTCAACGATGGCGCCGCCGCCGTCGTGTTGATGAGCGCCGAGGAGGCGAAGCGCCGGGGGGCGAAACCGCTCGCGCGCCTGGTCGCGTCCGGCTATCACGCGCAAGCGCCGGAGTGGTTCACGACCGCGCCCGCGACCGCGATCAAGAACGCGCTCGCCAAGGCGAAATGGGACGCGAAGTCGGTCGACCTGTGGGAGATCAACGAAGCGTTCTCGGTCGTCGCGCTCGCGAACAACAAGCTGGTCGGGCTCGACGCGAGCAAAGTGAACGTCAACGGTGGCGCGGTGGCGCTCGGTCATCCGATCGGCGCATCGGGCACGCGCGTGCTCGTGACGCTGCTGTACGCGATGGCCGCTCGCAATGCGAAGACCGGTGGGGCCTCGCTGTGCCTCGGCGGCGGCGAAGGCATCGCGCTCCTGGTGGAGCGCGCGTGACCGCTGTCGCGATCAACTCGCTCGGCGTCGTCGGTGCGGGCCAGATGGGGCAGGGCATCGCCCAGGTCGCAGCGCAGGCCGGCGTCGACGTTCTGATCGTCGATGCGGCGCCCGATTTCGCGACCTCGGGGATCGCGAAGATTCGCAAGCAGCTCGATCGGCTGGTCGAGAAGGGCAAGCTCGACGCGGCGAGCCGCGATCAGACGATGACCCACCTCAAAGCGGGCGGCGGTCATCGCGACCTGCGCGACTGCCAGGTCGTGATCGAAGCGGCGCCGGAAAAAGAAGAGCTCAAGCTCGGCATCTTCAAGAGCCTGGGCGAGGTCACGCGCGACGACGCGATCCTCGCGTCGAATACGTCGTCGATCTCGATCACGAAGCTCGCGTCGGCCTCGGGCCGTCCTGATCGCGTGATCGGCATGCACTTCATGAATCCCGTGCCGCTGATGAAGCTGGTCGAGATCGTGCGCGGCTTGCCGACGAGCGATCAGACGAACGAGACGATCACGGCGCTCGCTCAGCGGTTCGGTAAGACGACGATCGGCGCGCGCGACATCCCGGGGTTCATCGTCAACCGGATGCTCATTCCGTTGCTCAACGAAGCCTGCTACGGCCTGTACGAAGGCCTCGGCACTGCGAGCGACATCGACACCGGCGTTCGGCTCGGTCTCAACCATCCGATGGGGCCGCTCGAGCTCGCCGATCTGATCGGCCTCGATACCTGCCTCGCGATCGCCGAGGTGCTGCACCGCGAGCTCGGCGACGACAAGTACCGGCCGTGTCCGTTGCTGCGCCAATACGTCGCCGCCGGTTGGCTCGGTAAGAAAGTCGGGCGCGGGTTCTACGAGTACGACGCGCACGGCCAACGGAAACCATAGGCGAAGCCATGAACGAACAATTCGAAACGATCCGCATCGCGGTCGAAGGTCCCCTCGCGACGATCACGATCGATCGCGCGGCCGCGCTCAACGCGCTGTCGACCACGGTGATCGCCGAGCTCACCCACGCGGCGGCCGAGCTCGAGGTGTCGACCGATCTGCGCGTCGTCATGCTGACCGGCGCTGGCGACAAGGCGTTCGTCGCGGGCGCCGACATCGCCGAGATGCAGGAGCTGTCGCCGACCCAGGCGCACGCGTTCGCCGAGATGGGCGGCGCGCTCGGTCAATCGATCGAGACGTCGGACAAGGTTTGGATCGCGGCGGTCAACGGCTTCGCGCTCGGCGGTGGCTGCGAGCTCGCGCTCGCGTGCGACTTCATCTACGCCTCGGATCGCGCGAAGTTCGGTCAGCCCGAGGTCAAGCTCGGCGTCATCCCGGGCTTCGGCGGCACCCAGCGGCTCGCGCGCCGAGTCGGAGTGGCCAAGGCGAAGGAGCTATGTCTGGTCGGCGATCCGATCGACGCGGCGGAAGCGCTGCGCATCGGCCTGGCGAACGCGGTCGTGCCGCACGCGGAGCTGTACGCGAAGGTCAAAGAGCTCGCCGGCAAGATCGCGGCGAACGGTCCGCTCGCGGTCGCGGAGTGCAAGCGGCTGATCCAGATCGGCCAGTCGACGACGCTCGATCATGCGCTCGCACTCGAGCAGCGCAGCTTCGGCTTGCTGTTTGCCACCGCGGATCAACGCGAGGGTATGTCGGCGTTCCTCGCAAAGCCGCGGCGCGCCGCGCAGTTCAAGG
>CAZDGY010000434.1:0-5813 GCA_964504685.1 uncultured Kofleriaceae bacterium
ATCCATGCCGTTGCTGCACACCGGGCAGCCTGCGCCCGGGCAGGTGTCGCTCTCGTCGTCATCCGACGGCGAATCGCAACCTGGGTCGAACGGATAGTCCTTCTTGCCGTCGCCGTCGTTGTCGATGCCGTCGGAGCACGCGGCAAGTGCGCAGACGCGCGAACCGGTCGTGCCTTTGCACGCATAGCCCGGGTTGCACGTCAGCGCGCCGCTCTGCGCGAGCTGGCTCTCGCAGCTGGCGCCGTTCTTGATCGTACCGGTCACGGTCATCGTGAACGCGCCGACCTCGTCGGCGAAGTCATCGGCGACCACGAGGTAGTACGTGCCAGCCGCGAGGGTCGGCCGCACGATGTCGGCGAAGCTCTCGCAGTCGACCGCAGTGCCGCCGCATGTCGAGTTGAGCAGCTCGATGACCGGCGAGATCGTGTCGGACTGGACATCGACCGTGAACCCGGTCACCGCCGGCACATCGAGTCGGTACGTCAGATCCGGCGAGCCAGTTGCGTCGGCGCAGGCTAGCGTGAAGTCGTTCGTCGCGGCGACGAGCGTGCCCTGCGTGACCTTCGCGACGAGCTCGGTGACACCCTCGCTGTCGGTGCACGTCTCGCTCGCATCGGCGGCGGAGTGACAGCTGGTGTCGGCCGGCCAATCGGTGAACGTGTCGTTGTCGTCGTCGATGCCATTGCTGCACGCCGGGCAGTTCGGTCCGGTCGGGCAGTCGTCGGTCTCGTCGTCATCGTCGGGCGAGGTGCAGCCCGGATCGTTCGGGTAATCGATCTTGCCATCGCCATCGTTGTCGATGCCGTCGCCACACGACGGCGGCTCGCACACCATGTCGCTGCCGCCGTTCGGATTCGGGTGACAGACGAGGCCGGGGCCGCAATCGGTCGGCCCGCTACACGGCGAGCCTGCGCCCGGGGCGGTCTGCACGGTCAGCTGATAGCCACCGGTACCACCGACGACGCCGAGCTCGACGACGACGTAGTACACGCCCGCCGGAAGCGCCTTGACGACGGTCGCGGTGGTCGAGCCGATGCCGGTCGTGCTGCACGCGAGCTCGGCGGACGCATCGGTGCACATGACCGAGCGGATCGACACGATGTTCGCGGTGCCCATGCTCGTTGCGGTGACGACCATCGGCTTGTCGAGCATGATGACGTACGCGACCGCGCCCTCGCCGGTCACGGCGCCGCAGGTCGAGCTCAGCATGGTCGAGCCCGAGTCGGGATCGAGCACGCCCATATCCGCGCCGCCCATGTCGATGCCCGTGGTCGGGAACTGCTTGACGGTCATCGTCGAGCCGCACGCCGACGGGTTGAACGTGAACTCGATCGGATCCGAGGCCGCGGTGCAGCCTGGATCGCTCGGGTAATCGGTCAGGCCGTTGCCATCGTCGTCCTTGCCGTTCGCGCACTGGGGGCAATTCGGCCCACTCGGGCAGTCGTCGGTCTCGTCGTCCTGTTGTGGCGCGAGGCAACCTGGGTCATCGGGGTAGTCGATCTTGCCGTCGCCGTCGTTGTCGATGCCGTCCGAGCATTGCGGCAACGAGCTATCCGGCCCGGCATTGTTCGAGTGCTTCGCGCAGGCCGTGACGGCCAACAACACGATTAAGGGCCAACGAGTCGCGCTCATGGCGCTTGTGTAGCGAGATGTAGGTCATCGCGTCAAGCACTGATTTTCCCTTGGAGAATTGCTACGTACAGGTTGCAGGCTGGGGCCGGCTCACCCCACGAAGGCAACTGGCGATTACGGCAGGGGAACGCCCGGTCAGTTGGTAAGTCCCGGCCCCGTTTGTTCTTCGGGAGATGAGAGTCACGGTCTGGCTGTGGTCAGGATCTCGGTGACCGCGAGGTCGATGCCACGGCCGATCGGCTCGAGCGGCAGGTCGTTCGGGTCGTCGCCGAACGGGTCTTCGATCTCCACGCCGATCTCGTCGACTCCGAACAGCGCGAGCGCCAACAACGCTGATGCCACCGGGGTCGCCCACCCCATCGCGTCGACCATCGCGAACGGCGCCGAGAAGCAGAACAGCACGACGAACATCTTGATGTGCTGCGCGTAGGCGAATGGAATCGGCGTCTTTGCGATCCGCTCCGCGCCGCCGAGGTAGTCGTTGAACGCGCTCAGGTTCGCGTCGAACAGCGTCAGCCGCTGTTCGCTCAGTCGGCCGGCGGCCGCTTCATCGGCGAGCCGCGCACTTATCCATGCGCATACGACCGGCGCGCGATGACTGACGTCCTCGAGCGCGCGCTGTTCGGCCGCGGTCAGCGCGTCGATCTCGGCGAGTTGGTCGCGGCGGCCGAGGGTCTGGATCGACAGCCAGTAGTAGGCGCGCGTCCATCGGCCGAGCGTCGTGCGCGTCGCGCCGTCGGTGATGTAGCTTGCAATCTGGCGCGCCAGATCGCGCGTCCGGTTCGTCATCGCCCCGACGAGCCGGCGCCCCTCCCAGTACCGGTCGTACGACGCGTTCGTGCGGAACACGAGTAACAAGCCGAGCGCGACACCGACCAGCGTGTGGGCGAGGAGCGAGATCCTGAAGTCGTAGTGGCGATAGGTCAGCGTGGCCGCCAAGCCGATCGCTGCCGCGACGAGCGTGCGCGGGATGACGCGTGGGATGACCGAGCCGCGAAATCGAACGAGGAGGGACAGCCAGCGCCGTGCGTCGTATTCGATCATGCGCGGCGAAAGTAACTCAGCCGCCGGGCTGGTCAGCCGACGTCGAAGAACAAGAATTTGAGGTAGCGGCCCTCCGGGAACGCGGGCAGCACCGGGTGATCGGACGCAGCGCTCGCGACCTGGCGCAGTCGGAGGTCCGGGCGCTCCAAGCGGCCGATCAGATCGGCTTCAGAGATGTGGCTCGAGCACGAGGCGAGAGCGAACCGACCGCCGGGTGCGATCACGGCGAGGGCGGCATCGGCGAGCCGTTCGTACGCGCGCAGGGCAGCCTGCTTCGAGCGCTCGTTCGGGGCAAAGCTCGGCGGATCGACGATCGCTAGGTCCCACTGCCGGCGTTGGCTACGCGCGCGCGCGAGGAACTCGAATGCGTCCTCCGCGACGAGCTCGTGTGCCGCGGCCGGCAGCTGGGAGAGCTCGAGGTTCGCGGCGAGCTGCGCGATCGCCGGTGCCGCGATGTCGACCGAGGTAACGCTCGCCGCGCCACCGATCGCCGCGTGAAGCGAGAACCCGCCGGTGTACGAAAATACGTTGAGCACGGACGCGCCGGCGGCGTGACGACCGATCGTCCGGCGATTGTCGCGCTGATCGAGGAAGAACCCGGTCTTCTGACCCGCGCGAACATCGACCGCGAACCGCGCATCGTCTTCCGCGATCACGATCGCTGCCGGGGGATCGCCGCGGACGGCTTCGCCCTGGCCGCGCTCGCGTCGCTCGCCGCGAAGCCATGCGTGCGCGACGGTTTGCCCGCCGCGCTCGAGCCCGGTCAGGACATCGGGCAAGCGCGGGCGCCAGAACGCCGCGGCCGCGACGCCGTCGAACACGATCACCGCGGTATCGGCATAGAGGTCGACGACGAGGCCAGGGCAGCCATCGGCTTCGCCGTGGACGAGCCGCATCCCGGTGCACCCGGCGAGCAGAGGGTCGCGGGTTCGGCGAGCTGCCGCGGCCTGGGAGCGCGCGATCGTCCAGCTCGCGGTCACCGCGTCGGAGGCGTGCGGGGCGTCGGTCGTGAGCACGCGAGCGCGGATCGGCGAGGTCGGATCGACGAACGCGACCGCTACCGGGCCTTTGTCGTCGACGATCTGGACGATGTCACCGGGCTGCGCGGCAGGGCCCGCGATCGCGCGGTCGTAGATCCACGGATGGCCAGCGGCGATTCGTTCGCGCAGCGGTTTGGTCAGCCGCCAGCGAGCGATCACTGCACCGCGGACGCGACGAGCGTGTACTGATGCCCGTACGCGTTGAGGACTTGCACGACGCCAACGCCGTCGGCGAGCCACATCGTATCGAGCCAACCCGCCGGCAGCTCCATCCGCTTGCTGTCGGGTGGCGCACCGTCGAGCGTGATCCCACCGGTGACCGCGATGCCGATCTTCTCGGTCGTGTATTGGCCGGTCTTCGTCGTGATCGATTCTTTCGGCTGCGGCGTGAACTTGCGCTCGAGCTCGAGCTTGCCACCGCCGAGGTTCGCGTCGGAGCCCGGCGTGGCCACCCGCGTCCAGTGTGCGACCACATCCTCGCGCCAGTCGGTGTCGCCGATGCCGCCGTTCGTCAGCCTCCAGCTCGTGTCCTTCGGGCGCTCGATCGTGTCGAACTTCACCCCGGCGGCGCCGCCCGGCTCGCCGGCGAAGAAGAAGCTATCCGGCGAGATCTCGAACTTCTTCGCGTTGCACGTGATCGTCGTGGTCACCGTGCGGTCATCCGTCACCGGCTTCTTCGGATCTTTGCTCGGCATGTTGTACGTCGTCTTCTCTTCGAGCGTGACGACCGTATCCGGGCCCTTGGTCTCGACCGTCTTGACCGTGATCGTCACGGCATCGGCCCGGGGCGGGGCGATCCGCGCGATGTCTTGGATCGCAGCGTGCGGCGCAGGCGTCGGCTCGTACGTCCACGAGTTGCCCTCGACCAGCGGCAGGATCTTGGCCCCGCAAGCCGGCACCTTCTTCGCACCGGCCTTCGGCGGAGGGGTCGCGCCTGCGAGGGCAGGGGCGAGAGCGAGGGCGGCGGCGACAGCGACGGCGAGGGTTCGCATCGGAGAGACGTTCATACGTCGACCGGCGGAATTGATCAATTGATCAGAGGCAACAGGCTACATGCGACCCGCGGCGTCGGCGCAGCGCTGGTGTCGCGCTAGCGCTCGCGGCCGGTCTTTTGGCCGCCGTACACGCAGTTGGGATCGTTCGTGCCAGCGCACATCTTCTCGATCAGCACGCGAAACCGGTCGTCGCCTCGCAGCGACGCGAAGTCGGGATCGAGTTGCTGGTGCCGGCCGAGCAAGCGATCGATCTCGGCCTCGACCTCGGCGTGCTTGAACGGATGCTGCGTCATCTGCAGCAGGCGCGTGAGCAGGTTGATCGAGCACTGCTTACGCCCGACTTGCGCGTAGGCCGCGGCGAGCTCGTACGTCGCCTGGATGTTGTACGGATCGGCTTTGAGCGCGGTCTTCAGCTCGGACACCGCCTGGACCATCTTGTCTTCTTGCGTCGCGCGATCGATCTCGTGACTGCCGGCGAGCTTCAGATCGGCGATGCCGCCGTTCGTGATGTTGATGCCCTCTGGAATCGAGCGCTGATCGAACGGCAGCGGCTTGAGCTCCTCGGACGGATCGGTGGGCTCGCAATCCTTCGCGACCTTCTTCTCGCCCTCGGGCGGGGCTTCGGCCTCAGGGCGCAACGGCGGCGGTGGCGCGGTGACCTCGCCCTGACCGTGACAGCCGACCGAGAGCAACAATGCGAGGAGCGCGCGGCGCATCGTTAACGTCCGACCGCGGCGATCGCGTCTTTGCGATAGCCCTTGAACCAACCCGCGTTGTCGCCGATCGAGTCGATCGCGTGGTTCGCGTCCGACGACAACTTCGGATACGTCGAGATCGTCGCGAGCCGCTTGAGCATCGCGATCGCACAGCCTTTGCGCAGCACCCGGTCGTAGGCGCGCGCGAGGTCGAGCGTCGCGTCGACGTCGTACGGATCTGGCAACCGGCGGCAAACGCCAACCCGAGGATCGCGAGACGCAGCGTCGTCATCGGTCGATCGTAGCGTGCGAGGTTCAGCTATTCAACGACGGCGGTTGTGGGCGGCGCGTACTGCTCCGGGCCCACGTACTTCGCACCCGCGGCGATCAATGCTGCCACCTGCGAT
>CAZDGY010000435.1:0-5810 GCA_964504685.1 uncultured Kofleriaceae bacterium
CCATCGATGTCGGTCGAGGTAACCGTCGAGGCGCCACTGTACTGGGTCGAGCCGGCCATGCCCGTGCCGCCGCTCGCGATGTCGTCACCGTAGCTGAAGTTGATCGCTTGGTTCGCGGTCGCGCCGACGAAGCTCGCGCTCGACGAGGTCGTCGATTGCGCGGCGAGCGCGCCGGTCGAGTTGAACGTCAGCGTGCCCGCTGCGATCTGGGTCGGCGTGCCCTTCGTGCCACCGGCGAGGTCTCCACCGTCGACCATCGCGTGCCACGTCCAGCCGCCGGCGCCGTTCGAGTCGAAGTAGACGTTCGCTTGATGGGCCTTGCCGAGCGAGTCATAGACCGTCTCCGACGTCGAGTAGTTCGACGAGGTCGACGGGTTCGCCGGGTCGAACGTCATCGCGGCGGAGCCGGAATCGAGGTTGACCGACATCTTCGCGTCGGTGGTCGCGACCGGCGGGCTCTGGCGCGCGCCCAACTGGAGATTGCCGATCGTCTTGCCCACCGCGCCGGTCGGATCGATCGCGTAGCCCTGTAACTTCATCCCGTTCTGGTCGACTACATTCCCCGAGCTGTCGAGAGCGAACTGACCGTCGCGAGTGTAGAAGTTACCGTTCTGACCGTCGTGCGCGCCGTTGACGACGAAGAAGCCGTTGCCGCTGATCGCCATGTCCAACGGGTTGCCGGTTTGTTCGAGCGCGCCTTGGGTCTCGATCGTCTCGGGCGCGAGTAGCGACGTACCACCGCCGAGGTTCTGCCCGTCGAGCTGACCGCCGAGCATGTCCGCAAAGTCAGCGCGTTCGGACTTGAAGCCGACCGTCGACGCGTTCGCGATATTGTCGCCGACGATGCTGATCGCATCGCTATGAGCGTCGAGGCCGCTGACGCCGATATAGAGAGAGTTCGTGATGCTCATTTAGATGCTCCTTGCAGCGCTTTGACCGCGGTGATCGCGGAGGTGGTGGCGGTGGTCGTCGAAGTAGTCGAAGAAGTTGAATCGGTCGCGCCGATCGTCGAGATCGAGCTAGGCGCGACGAGGATGTCGCCCATCCGCAACGAGCTGCCGCTCGCGCTGAGCTCGACCGAGTCGATCTTGCCTTGCCATTGCGCGGTGACCGCGGCGTTGTTCGCGCTCGTGACCGCGATGTGATAGCTGCCGGGCGGCACGACGTTGCCCGAGGAGTCGCGACCATCCCATTGGATCATCGACGACGTCCCGTTCGGTACCGCGATCTGGCGGATCGTCTTGCCGTTGGAGTCGGTGATCGTGACCTGGGCGTTCTTGGTCGCGCTCGTCGACGTGATCGACAGCGGCGGTGGCGTGCCGGTGCCGTTGATCGTGAAGTCACCAGCCTTCGCGTTACAGTCGCGGCCAACGAGGCTCGACAGCGACGCGTTCGAGTTCGACGTTTGTGCCGCCACCAAGCTCGACAAGTCGGTGTTCGTGGTCGCGCCTTGTTCGACTTGAGTGAACTGGGCGAGCTGCGCGACCATGTCGGAGTTGCTCTGCGGATCGAGTGGATCCTGGTTCTGCAGCTGCGACATGAACAGCTTCAAGAACTCGTCCTGCGTGCCCGCGAGCTGGTTCGCCGGCGCAGCCGGGGTCGAGGTTGACGACGATTGGCTGATCGAAGTGACGGTCATGGCAGCTCCTCGAGCCGAAACGGCTCGTTCTGTTCATCGCGACGCTCGTGGTCGCGTTCGGGATCGCGGTTGCGCTTGCTGTGGTCGAGATCGCGCTCGGCGGAAAAGCTCGAGAGGTCGAGGCCGCGGGCGCGCATCGCGTGCTCGAGCACGCCTGCATTGCGCGCGAGCGCGGCGGCGGTCATCTCGTCGTTGCCGCGCACGGCGACGTTGACGTCGTTGCCGCGCACCGCGACGGTGACGACGACGCGATCGCTATCGTCGCCGAGCACGAGGTGGAGATGGCTGGGATTCGTGTTGGGCTCGGGCAGCTCGGGCGTCTCGCGAACGGCGGTTGCGGGGGCGACGGTTGGCGTGGCGCGGACGTCGCGTGCGGGAGCAGCGTCGACCGCAACTGCGACATGTGGCGCCGGGCTCGCCGTCGTCGCATGCGGCACCGGCGCTTCGGTGCCTTGATGCGCCGGCTGTTCGCGCCGATCGTGCAGCTGCTCGAGCAGATCGTGCAGCGCTTGCTCGAGCGGCGTCAGTGCAGGAGCGGCCGGTTGTGCGTCGCTCTGCGCGATCGCAGCTTGCGCGATTGCGGCGATATCGGTAGCCGCGGGCTCCGCATCGCCGGGATTCGGCGCTTCGGTCTTCGCAGTCACCTGAGGCGCCGGCGGGTCGTCGGTCGTCGCTTGGGTTACGACCTGCGGGTCCGCAGTCGGCGCTGCGGCGGCTTGGCCGGATGTCGCGCCGCTCACGATCGCCGCGAGCGCGCGGCCGAACGAGGCAGCGATCAGCGCCGATGCGGGCGAGGTCTGCGAGATCGGGACAAGCGCGGTCGGCTTTGCATCGGTCGCGGTGGGGACGGGTGGTGGCGAAGCAGCCGGGGCGTCGCGTGACGGCGGATCGGTCTTCTTGGCCTTGCGGGCGCGCTGGGTGGCGAGGTGACTGCCGAAGCTGTCGCCGTCACCATCGTCGCTCGCGCGCGCGGTGCGTGGCTGGTTCGCCTCGGGCTGTTGCGGCATGGCCGCAGTCGCAACTCTCATCGCCGACTTCCGATCATGTCGTCGTTCGCGCGTTGTTCGTTGCGGTTGTCGCGTTCGGCGCGGTCGCGGTCGACTAGATCGATCACTCGTTCGGCCGACTTGAGTTGGCGGGTCCGTTCGCGCAGCTTCGACGCCGCTTCGAGGACCTGCGCATCGGCGTCGGCGTGACTGCGTTGCGCGTCGGCGATCGCGTGATGATGCGACGTGATGTGCTCGGCGACCCACGACAGATCGTGGACGTTGCGCGCCGATGCAAGCGCGGCGGGAGCGGTATCGAGATAGGCGGCGAGCCGATCGTGCTCGCTCGCGAGCTCCTCGGCGGCGCGCTCGCGCTCGCTCGCCGCAGCAGTGTGATCGGCGGCAGCAGCATCGCGCATTCGCTCGCGTGCATCGCGGACCGAACGGGCAACCCGACGATTGATCGTCATCATGAAAGCTCCTCGCCGATCGCGCCGGCGAGGCCGCGAACGGTTTCGTCGTAGGTCGTTGGCTCGTACGGGGCTTGCCGCGCCCAGGTGTCGACGCGATCACCGATCGAGAGCGCGAGGTCGAGCGCGGGGCTCGCTCCTGCGGTGTAGGCGCCGAGCGCTTGGAGCTCCGCGGCTTGACGGCGGCGCGACAGATGTTCGCGCGTCTTGCCCGCGAGCCGGGTCATCGCCGGTTTCGCGACTCTGCGCGCGACGCGTGAAGCGCTCGCTAGCACGTCGACCGCGGGAAACTGGCCGCGACCAGCGAGGTCTCGCGATAGCACGATATGAGCGTCGAGCAGCGAGCGTGCGGCGTCGGCTACCGGGTCGCTAAGGTCGTCGCCTTCGACCAGCACGGTATAGAACGCGGTGATCGAGCCACCTGCGGCGCGCGGCGACACGCGCTCGAGCAGGCGCGGCAGCGTCGCGAATACGCTCGGCGGATAGCCTTTCGTCGCCGGCGGCTCGCCGAGCGCGAGGCCGAGCTCGCGCAGCGCCATTGCAAACCGGGTGAGCGAATCGAGCACGAGCAAGACGTTCTTGCCGCGGTCGCGGAAGTACTCGGCGATCGCGCTCGCAGCAAGCGCACCGCGGATGCGTTCGAGCGGCGAGCGGTCGGCGGTCGCGGCGACCATCACCATCTTGTCGCGGCGCGAGCTCGACAACAGCTCGCGGACTTCACGGCCGCGTTCGCCGACGAGCCCGACCACGATGACGTCGGCATCGGCTTGGCTCGCGATCTGTTCGACGAGCACGCTCTTGCCGCAGCCGGCGCCAGCAAAGATGCCGACGCGCTGACCCCGACCGCACGTCAACAGGCCGTCGATGACGCGCACGCCGGTATCGAATCGAGTCTCGACTTCGCCGCGTTGGTCGACCGGGAGCGCGAGGCCGTCGAGCGCGATGCGATGCGCGCAGCGCGGCGCAGGCTTGCCGTCTAGCGGCACGCCGAACGGGTCGACGAGTCGGCCGATCAATGCATCGCCGACCGGGATCGTCGCGAGCGCACCTTTCGCGCGGGCGGCCGCACCTGGCGCGATCCGGCGCGATGCACTCAGCGGCAGCGCGAGCAAGCCATCGCTGCGAAAGCCGACGACCTCGCACGCCACCGGTCCTCCGGTCGCGTCGATCTCGAGCACGTTGCCGATCTCGACACCGGTCATCTCGACCTTCACGATCGTACCGGCGACCTCGATCACCCGGCCTAGCGGACGCGGCGCCGACCAGCCGTCGACGAGCGTGTGCATCCTCTCGGCGATCATCGATCGGCTCCGTCGGCCGCGGTCGCGATCGCTTGGCGCAACTCGACGAGCCGCGCGCTCCAGTCGTGGTCGATCTCGAGAGTCGCGTTAGCGATGCGCACGGAATTCACTGGAATCGCGGCGTCCGGCTCGACGGAGATCAGCGCTTCGCCGACCGCCTCGCGCATCGCAGCGGCGTCGGCTGGATTGCATTTCGCGACCGCACCGGCGCCATCGCCCGTGCGTTGCAGCCAACCGCGGACGATCGGCTGGAACCGGTCTTTGCGCTCGACCTCGCTGTCGAGCCACGCTTCGATCACCGCGATCGCGGCGTCGGCGATCAGCTCCGATGCCTTGCCGGTGTTTGCGGTGCGCTGGCGGTCGAGCGCTTCGATCGCGGTCGCAAGCTTCTTGCGCAAGTCTTCGGTTTCGCGCTTGCCTTGCGCGCGACCTTCTTCGATCGCGGCGGTTTTCAACTGGTCGAGCTCGCGCAGCGTTGCGGCATCCTGCCCGAGCACCGGCTGCGGACCCCACGGCGAGATCCCGACTGCGTTGCGTTGAGCGGGCAGCGCCGCCGCGAGCGAGCGCGTCGGTGACGCGAGCGCGGTCAGCCACGGTTGGATGTCGTCGCTCACTCTTCACCTCGCGCCGGCATCGTGAGCTTGCCTTCGCTCGCTAGCCGCATCGCCGCTTCGACGACCTCGCGCTGCGCGGTTTCGACTTCGGACAACCGCTTCGGCGCGGCAGCCGACAAGTCGTCGCGCAACGTGCTCGCCGCGCGTTGCGACAGCGACGTGAGGAAGTGATCTTTGAGCTCGGGCGTCGCGGTCTGTAGCGCGGTGACGAGCGTCTCGCTCTGGACCGCGCGTAGCAGGTTCGCCACTTCGCGTGTCGCGATCCGCGTCAGGTCGTCGAACGTGAACATCGCTTCGCGGATGCGGGTCGCGGTCTGTTCGTCCTTCGTGGCGATCTCGCCGAGCAGGCTGTCGCCGGCTTCACTTGCCATCTCGTTGACGATCGACGCACTGAACGCGAGCCCGTCGAATTCGGCGCGCGCATCGGACGACGCGAGGCCACCTGCGGCTTCGAGCGCGCGAACCAAGCTCTCGGATGCTTCGGCGACCGCGTGTTCCGGAATCTCTTCGAGCTCTGCGACGCGAGTGGCAAGCTCTGCCGCGATCTCTTGCGGCATGAGTGCGAGGACTTTCGCGGCAAACCGCGCAGACAGTTGGGTCAAGACGACCGCAGCGACTTGCGGGTGCTCTTCGGCGAGCAGCTGGGCGAGCGTGTTCGTGCGCGCGGTGCGGAGGAGTTGGAGCGGTTCGTGGTTCGGCGCTTGGAGGCCGAGCATCTTCTGCGCGCGATCGGTGCCGAGCGCTTTGTTCGCGAGCTTGCGCATGTAGGCGGTGCCACCGGTCTTCGCGAGCGCAAGAAG
>CAZDGY010000436.1:0-5800 GCA_964504685.1 uncultured Kofleriaceae bacterium
GCCAGTTCGGCGCTTTCGAAGAGCTTGGGCAGGTCGCGCGGCTGTCCGAGCTCGCGGTCGACGCTGCGAACACCTGGTGGAACGAGCTGCAGGCTGAACCACGCGGTCCGATCTGGCGGCATCTCGCGGCGATCGCGTTGCGCCATCCGTCGGCGCCACCCGCAGCGGCTGCCCGCGCGATCGATGCATGGCGCGCGGGGCCACCTGCCCTGCGCGGCGACGGCGATGCGGTGCGCGAGCTGTTCGTCGAGAAGCTGACCACCGCCGGTGGCGAGCTGCGCGCCGGCAAGGTCACCGAGATCGCGATGTCATGGGGCAAGGTTTCGGGCCTGACGCTCGCGAGCGGCGACGATATCGGCGCGGCGCAGATCGTATCGAGCCGACCGCCGAGCGAGCTCGCCGAGCTGCTCGGCAAGAAAGCGCCCAAGCGGCTGTCCGAGCTCGCGGACAGCGTTTCGCTCGTCGGGTATCGCTACACGCTCAACGTCGTTCTCGATGAAGCTGGCATCCCCGAACATATGGCGCCGACCGTCGCGGTGATCGCGCAGCCGGACAAGGATGCGATCGGCGACGCATCGTTCTCGATTCACTTGTCGGAGACCGACGACGCTGGCCGCGTGGTCGCGACGATCGCAGCGGTGCTCGCGGTCGACGGCCCGATCGAGGCCGATCGGCTCGCACCGAAGTGCATGGCGTTGCGCGCGGGGCTGTGGAAGAAGTTCGGCGACGTCATGCCGTTCTTCGAGAGGCATCTCGTGCTCGCGCACTCACCGTTCGAAGCGACCCCGCCGCAAGTCCCGGGTGGACGCGGCAGCTACGACGTACCGCGCAACCTGCCGCTGCCGATGGCGCCGGTGTGGAAAGGCCAGCTCACGACGCCGGTCGATCAAGTCGCAGGCGCGGCGATGGCGTACCAGACCGGACTGAAGAACCTGACGCTCACCGGCGATCAGATCCTGCCCGCGCTCGGCATCGAGGGCGCGCTCGCGTCGGGCTGGAGCGCGGCGAAAGTTGCCTGCGCGATCGCCGGCAAGAAGAAGGACTATCTGCGCGACGAGCTCGTCGGCGCCGCGGGCTGACTAGTTCGCGCCGTAGACCGCTTTCCACAGCGTTTCGAGCGGTTGCTTGCACTCCGGCGATCGATGCTTCGCGGTCTCCCCGGGCTCGAAGCAATCAAGATCGAGCTTGTCCTCGGCCATGCACGCCTCGACGAACCGCGTCTTGAGTTTCAAGACCTGTGCATCGCGAGCTTTCTGCGTGTCGTCCGTCGGTTGGCCCCCGGCGAACGCGGCCGCAAACAGCTTGGTGTTCTCTTCGAGCATGCGATCGCGGATCGCAGCGCACTTCTCGGCTCGCGACTGACCGCACGCGGTCATGACAACGAGAGCGATCAGAATCCGTTGGTTCATATGCAACTTCGAGACATCGGGTTGATCGTCAGCTCGTCGGCGCCGCGGGCTGAATCACTTGTAGACGGCCTTCCACAGCGTCTCGAGTGGCTGTTTGCACTCGGGCGACGGGTGATCGGTCTGATGCTCGAAGCACCCGAGATCGAGCGTCGCTTGCGCCGCGCACGCATCGGCGAAGTTCGCCTTGAACTGCGCGAGCTCCTTGTTGCCCTGCGCCTCGAGCTTGGCCCTCTCGTCGAGCGACACGACCGCGCCGAGCGCCTCCTTCAGGGAGCTCTCCTGCACCGACAGCATGATGTCGCGCAGGGCCTCGCATTTGTCGCGGCGAGACTTCGAGCACGACGCAATTGCGGCGAGCATCACGAGCACAACGGCGCGATCGAGCTTCATTGCAACCTCGGGATGTCGAGTAGATCAGCGGCGGCAGCGTCGGCGACGACCAGGATCGCCGGTTCGCCGACCGGGATCCGGTCGAGCGTACCGCTGTGGACGCGTAGCATCGGCGCGGCACCATACGCGCGCGCCTCGACGAACAGCTCGCGCGGGTCCGCGGTCGGATGCCCCGCGAGGATCGCGCCGCCGACCGCCGGCAAGCAGCGCTCCGCGATCGGTCCGAGCGGGCCATCCTCGCCAGTCGCAGCCACGACAACGCACGGCCCGAGTAGCGCGAGCTGTCCGGGATTGCCGACCATCGTGCCGCGTTGGACCGGCAGCTCGTCGAGCGCCCGTTGTACCGCCACCGCGAGCCGAATCCGCGAGTCGCGATAGACCGCGATGCCGCGTTCTGCGAGCACGCCTCGACCGAGCGCCTCATCCCAGCGCCGACCGACGACGCGCGCGATGTCGATCGGAGTCGCGCCCGGCTCGCCCGCGAGATGCGAGCCGTAGAGCAACGTGATCGCGGCGGCGAGCTGCGGAGAGATCTCGAACCGCGCGACGATCTCGTCGATCATCGGCGAGGTCGGTGCCCCGCGATCGATCGAGCCAGCAGCGACCGCGCGCGCCCACGTCGTCACGTCGTCGCGCCACGACGGGCGCGGATCGATCCACGCGAGCGACGCCGGCTCGTGACTGCGCGGCTGGGCGTTGCGCATGCGCTCGCGCCACGTCGAGAACCGCTCGGAAAGGCTCGGCCCGATCGGAGTCGGTACCGCTGCGCGCGACTTCGCCGAGCCACCCGCCGCGGGCGCCGCGGTCGGGCCGCGAAACAGCGATGGCCGCGTGTCGGCGATCGCCGTGGGCACCGGTTCGCCCGCCATGTCGTCTTCGTCGGCCTCGTCTTCGACAGGCACGATCAGCTCGGCCGGCTCGACCTCGCTCGACACGTCGACCTCGTCGTCGGCTGGCGCACCATCGCGCACCGGCTCGCGATCGAGCGCGGCGAGCGCGAGCGGGCGTTGCATCTGCGCGGCGAGCACCGCCAGCGTGCGACCGGGCACGATCGCAGCCGCCTCGACCCGATCCAAGCCGGCGACCGCGATCGTTCGCTGCGCCGCGCGGCCATCGAGATCGATCATGTAGAGCTTGCCGGTATCGGCGCCGATGCAGCCGACCACGTCGCCGCGCGGATGTCCGATCGCGTGTGCGATCGGCTCGGGCAGCTGGTGAGTCTTCGGCTGGCCGCGATTGACGAGCGCCAGCACGTCGACGCGCGTCGGATCCGCCTGCGTCGTCATCCACAGCGCGCGTTCGGTGCCTCCGATCGCGGTGATCGTCGTCGGCCGAGCGAGCTTGAGCTTGCGCGTCGGCATCCGCGTGTTCGGATCCCACTCTTCGATCGAGCCGGCGAGCGCGACGACAAAACGATCCGCGACGGCACCACCTGCGACCGGCAGTGATCGCGCCGGAAACTGATATGGCGTGACGTGCGAGTCGCTCGCGGTGAGGATCGCGGCTCCGTTCGCGCCGACCGCGAGCGCGTGGGCACCGACCGACGCGACGAGCCGCATCGCCGCCTCGAGCCGGAGCTCGGCGAGCGAGCGCGGGCCGCTCGGCCCATTCGGATCGAGCAGGTGCACCGTGCTGTGCGCCGCGAATCGCGACAACACGAGCAGCCGCGCCGGGGAACCGACCCACGCGACATCGCTCGCGACCGCCTCCGGATCGATCCCGATCTCGGCGATCGGCATGCAGCTCGGCAGCTCGATGATCGACACGCGCTCGGTCTCGTGCACCGCCGCGAGCGCGCCATCGCCCGAGATCGCGAGTCGCGGACGCGCCTTCGGTACGAACCCGTGTTGAATGGAAGCCGACGGAGCGATCACCTCGCCGGCGATCGTATCACCGGCCGGGCTCGGGCGCGTCCAGCTCGGCCAAGCACGCTCGGTCTGGCTTGCCGAACGGCGGGAGATCGTCGCGGGTCGCATCGTCGAGCACGACGCACTTCGCACCAGTGCCGCAGTCGGCGTCGTTGTCACACGACTTCGTGCATCTCCCGGGGCCGTTCATCGGCGCTTCGTGACGCAGGCCGTGATGCACGCACATGAACGATTTGCAGCCAAACGAGTACGAGCAGCTGTCGCCGTACGGCCCCTGGCCGAACAAGTTCCACGCGACGAGCGCGCCACCGGCGAGCAACAGCACCGCGAACACACCGGTACCGATGCGCTTGAGCATGGGCGATGCCACGAGCGCTCAGCCTTCGTTGATCGGCGCCGACACGGTGTTCCACGCCGTGTTCATCACCGGCGCGGCGGAGCGATAAGCGTCATCGGTCATGTTGTTCGCGCTCGAGTTAAACCGGCCGATCATGTTGTTGCCGTTGAGCGCGCGGTCCGTCAACGTATGCTTGCCGTCCTTGATCGCCTGGTAGGTCCGGCCGAACAGGTCGTCGAGCGCTTGTTGCGATTCGGCAAAGCTCGCGTCGAGGTGCTCTGCTGACTGGATGATCGCGTCGGCGACGCGCGACGCGCTGGCCGGATCGATCGACATGCTGTTGAAGCCGCGGAGGTCGTGCTTCGTCGTCTCGACATGGACTTTGAAGTCGTCGACGATGTGCTTCGAGGCGACCTTCGCAGGACCTTTCAGATCGGTGCCGTCTTGCGTCTTGCCGGTACGGTTCGTGAGCGCGACCGCGAGCTCGTTGTGGTAGTCCTCGGCCTTGCTCGCAAGGATCGTCGCCATCTGATCCGCCGAGCTCGCGACGTATTCGGCGGCGGAGTGGATCTGCGAGGTCACGTCGCCCTCATCGTGCGAGGTGTCGGGACCGCCCGGCAGCGCGACGTCGGCGCCCGAGCCAGCCGCGGCGTCGGGTCCAGCTCCTGGTGCCGGCGCTGGCGCCGAGCTCGGCGCAGGCGCCGAGCTCGGCTCGCTCGCGAGCGTCGCCGATCGCGACGCGTCGGCCGCATGTTGTCCGGCTTGCGCGGCGTGATCGGCCGCTTGCTGCGCCTGCTGGGCGTGCGCCGCCGCGTGGATGCTCGCGATGAACGTCTGCGCGTACGCCTTCTCCTCGGCGAGCTGTTGCTCGAACGAAGCGAGGTCGGTCATGAACTGATCGGCGTCGGTGATGTTGCGATCGCACTCGCCGAGCGCGTCGGCGGCGCCCTGCGCTTCTTTGCCGGCGTTGGCGCCGAGCTTGACCGCGGTTTGCTCGGCTTGCGCGGACGTTCCAGCGGCGCCGTCGGCGACCCCGTGCACCGCTTGCTGTTGACGGCGCAGCGCGCCCGCGTACTCGCGCATGTCACCCATCGATACGCCACACAGCCCGCGCAACACGACCGACGCGATCTTCTCTTGGATCCAGCCGAAGATCTGCGCAGCCTTGTTCTTCGCCCAGCGTTTCACCGCGCCGAAGATCCGGCCCCAGAACCCGCGGGTCTCGGGCTCCGGCAGGTTGACCGCGGCGCGATCCTGCGACGTCGACTTCGCCTGCTCCTGCTTGTCGGCGCCTTGCCCTGCCTGGTTCTGGCTCTCGCCGGCGTGCGAGACGTTCGATTGCGCGTCGGCCGACGTCGCCTTGCTCTCGTCTTGATTCTTCTTCGCCGCGGCTTGGCGCGCTGCTGCGTATTCTTTGTACTTGCCGTACACCGCGAGCGTGTCGGCCGCCTTCTGCTTGCCGTCGATCTGCGCCTTCTTGAACTCGACCGCGACGTTGCGCATGTAGCCGAACTCGTGCGCGGCTTCGTCGAACTGCGGCAGCAGCGCGGGCCAGTAAGGCAGCGGCTCGCCCCCGGTATCGGGGACGTCGGCGCCGCCATGGGCATTCGCGCCCCCCGGAGCAGGCGCGCCCGCATTCTCGTGCGGCGCATTCGCGATCGCGGCGTCCGGTCCGCTCGGCTCGCCGGGATGGCCGGGCGCTCCGCCAGCACCGGGCGCGTTGCTCACCACCGGCGCCTGGCCTGCGACCGGGGTACTCGCGGCCGGCATTGCCGCGTTCTGGACGGCCGGAAGGG
>CAZDGY010000437.1:0-5789 GCA_964504685.1 uncultured Kofleriaceae bacterium
GACGTGATCGATGCGGCGCGCGCGCTGCACATCGGGCTCGTCAACCGGGTCGTCGACGATGCCGACGCCGCGGTCGCGCTCGCCCGGCAGTGGGCGGACCAACTCGCGGCCGGGCCGGCGTTCGCGCACGCGATGACGAAACAGATGCTCGAGAGCGAGCACTCGATGGCGCTCGGCGACGCGATCGAAGCCGAGGCTCAAGCGCAGGCGTTGTGCATGCAGCACGGTGACTTTGCGGAAGCGCACGCAGCGTTCAAGGCGAATCGACCGGCGCGATTCGCCGGCGCTCCTACGAAGCCCGACTGACGCGATGCGCCTGTCCGCAGACGATCTGCCGATGTTCTTCACCGCCGAGCACTCGGCGCTCGCCGCCAGGTTGCGCGCCGTAGCCCCGGCGATCGAAGAAGTCGAGCTGGCGACGACGTACAACACCGAGGCGCAACGCGATCGAGCGGCTGCATCGGCGCTCGCCGCGGCCGGGTTGTTCGAGCTCGTCGTGCCGAGTGCAGATAGTCGCAGCTTGTGCCTCGTGCGCGAGATGCTCGGCTACATCTCGCCGCGCGCGGATTCGATCCTCGCGGTGCAAGGCCTCGGCGTGCACTCGATCGGGCTCGCGGGCAGTGCCGAGCAGCGCGCGTCGTTGCATGCGTTCGCGCGCGGCGCCGGCGTCGCAGCGTTCGCGTTGACCGAGCCCGAAGCCGGCAGCGACGTCGCCGCGATCCAGACCCGCGCGGCACCATGCGCCGAGGGCTATCGGCTCGACGGCGACAAGCTGTTCATCTCGAACCTCGGCATCGCCGATCACGCGACCGTGATCGCGCAAGCCGAGCCGGCGCTCGGCAAGAACGGGTTGACCGCATTCTGGGTGCCGCTCGATGCGCCCGGCGTCGAGATCGAGCCGCTGCGCGCGACCGCGCCGCACCCGATCGGTGCGCTCCGGTTGCGCGGCGTGATCGTGCCGACGACCGCGAAGATCGGCGAGGTCGGGCAGGGCATGAAGCTCGCGATGCAGACGCTCGACGCGTTTCGGGTCTCGGTCGGCGCCGCGGCAGTCGGCATGGCGCGACGCGCGTTCGACGAGGCGCTCGGCTTTGTCACGCGCCGGCACCAGTTCGGCAAGGCGTTGTCCGAGCAACAGCTCGTGCAAGCGCATCTCGCCGACATGGCGGTCGATCTCGACTCCGCGCGCCTGCTCGTGCTGCGCGCCGCCTACCTGCGCGATACGCTGAACGTCGCGACGCGGGTGACCACCGAGGTGTCGATCGCGAAGCTCGGCGCGACCGAAGCGGCATCGCGAGTGATCGATCGTGCGGTCCAGTTGTTCGGCGGCCGCGGCGTGATGACCGGCTCGATCGTCGAGCTGCTCTATCGGGCGATCCGCCCGCTGCGAATCTACGAAGGTACGAGCGAGATCCAACGGACGATCATCGGCCGGGCGCTCGCCGCCGGCAGCGCGAAAGCAGACCCGAAATGACCGCGGTGACGTTTCCCGAAGACTTCGATCTCGCCGACTACTTCTTGTTCGCGCGCGAGCGCGAAGGCAAGGCCGGCAACATCGCGCTGCGCTTTGGCGATCGCCAGTGGAGCTACGGCGAGGTCGCCGAGCGGTCGCGCGCACTCGCGGGTGCGCTGGTCGCGGGCGGCTTGATGCCCGAACAGCGGGTCTACATCGTGTTGCCGGATACGCCCGCGTTCGCGTGGAGCATCTTCGGCACGCTCGCCGCGGGTGGCGTGGTCACGATGGGCAACCCACACGCGCCGATCGATGACCTCGCGTACGTGATCGAATACGTCCGCGCGTCGGTGCTGATCACGACCCCGGCGGTCGCGAAGCAGCTCGCGGCACATTTCGGGCCGGCGAATCCCAAAGCCGCGAACCTCAAGCTCGTGCTGCTCTCGCCCGACGCCGCGACCGGGGACGATCCGGAGGAGGACTGCTCGGCGGTCGACGGCTTGCCGCGCTGCGTATCGCTATCGCGAACGATCGCGATCGGCCGGTCGCGAGCCGCGGCGCTGCCGAAGATTCGCCGCGACGATCCGGCGATCTGGCTGTTCACGTCGGGCTCGACCGGTCGGCCAAAGGCCGCGATGCACAGCCATCGCGACTTCGCGTTCAACACCGAGGTCTATGCCAAGCGGACCGTCGGTTATCGCGAGTCCGATGTGTCGGTCAGCGTGCCCCGACTGTTCTTCGGCTACGCGACTGGCACGAACTTGTGGTTCCCGTTCGCGGTCGGCGCGACCGTCGGCCTGTTTTCCGAGCGGCCAACGCCGGAGAGCGTCGCCGATGCGATCACGCGTTATCGCGCGACGGTGGTGACGAACGTGCCGACGATGCTCGGCAAGCTGCTCGATCTCGACGACGAACGGCGCGCCCAAGGCAAGGCTGGCCTGGATTTCTCGTCGGTGCGCTTCCAACTCTCGGCGGGCGAGGCGCTGCCCGAGCCGCTGCTTCGCCGGTTCACCGAACGGTTCGGCGCCGGCAAGCCGCCGAACATCTACGACGGCATCGGCTCGGCCGAGATGTTCCACATCTACTGTTCGAATCGCCCGGGCGATGTCCAACCGGGCTCGCTCGGCCGTGCGGTCGAAGGCTACACGCTGAAGATCCTCGCCGAGGACGCGGAAGGTCCCGGGGCGCCCGAGCTCCCACCCGGTGAGATCGGCGTGTTGTGGGTCAAAGGCGATAGCGTCGCGCACGGCTACTTCCAAGATCGCGACAAGAGCTGGAGCACGTTCCACGGCCATTGGTGCCGCACCGGCGATCTGTTCTCGATCGACGCGCGCGGCTACCTGTATTTCTCGGGCCGGTCCGACGATCTGTTCAAGGTCGGAGGCATCTTCGTCGCGCCGCGCGAGGTCGAAGAATGTTTGCTCGCGCACCCGGCGGTGTCGGTGGCGGCGGTGATTCCCGCCGACGACGCAGGCTTGACCAAGCCCAAAGCGGTGATCGTGCTGCGCCCAGAGTGGCGAGGTGCCGCGCGCCGCGATGATCGCGCACAGCTCGAAACCGAGCTAAAGAGCTTCGTGCAAACGAAGCTGTCGAAGCACAAGTACCCGCGCTGGATCGTGTTCGTCGATGATCTGCCGAAGAACGATCGCGGCAAGGTCGACAAGAAGCTGCTGATCGAGCGCGAGGCACGAGGGGAGTTGCGGTGACCGAAAAGTTCCTCGCTCGTCACACCACCGCGAGCCTGATCGAATTGGTAGGCGGCAAGCGCGGCGTGATCGCGCTCGTGCCGGTCGGATCTACCGAGCCGCACGGCCCTCACTTGGGACTCGGCACCGACGTCGTGATTTCGGCGGCGGCATGCCTGCGCGCAGCCGAGCTACTCGAGAAGCGCGGCACGATGGTCGGGGTGATCGCGCCGGCGGTTAGCTACGGCGTCACCGAGTGCGCGACCGGTTTTGCCGGTGCGGTGTCGATTCCCGCGACCGTGCTCACCGCGTATCTCGGCGCGGTGTGCGACGGCCTGCTCGCGAGCGGTCTTCGCCACGTCTGTCTCGTGAACAACCACCTCGAGCCGGCCCACGACGCGGCGGTACGAGCGGTGCTCGAAGGTCGAGGCAGCAAGGTCAGCGTCGCCTGTCCGTTGACGAAGCGCTGGGCGCGCACGTTGTCGGCAGAGTTCAAGAGCGGGCAGTGCCACGCGGGTCGCTACGAGACCTCGATCATGATGGCCGCGGCTCCCGAGTTCGTGAACGACTCGATGCGCGGCGTCCTATCGCCGGTGCCGATCAGCTTGAGCGAACAGCTGAAGGCAGGCGTCACCACGTTTCAAGCGATGGGCATGGAGCTCGCGTACGCCGGCGATCCGGCTGCCGCGTCGGTCGCCGAAGGCGAGCAACAGATCCAACGCCTCGGCGAGATGGTGGTCGGCGAGATCCTCGAAGCGCTGGGCATCAAGCCCGTCGCGTAGCTAACCGCTCGCCCGCTGCTCGCCGACGAGACCGGCCGCGCCGACGAGCGCACGTCCCGGCCTCGATCGGCCCGACATGTTCCGCCGCGCCTTCGGCGGCGCGACTTCGCCGCGAACGAAGCGCCGCTCGATCTTGCCGGATTCCGAAGTCGAAGCCGACGCCGTCTCCGGCTCAGCGATGCTTCGGCAACAGCCGCGCGGGCGGTAAGCCCAACGAGCGTTCCCGCAAGAACACCGAGCGCGCCGACCGGTCGAACAGGCGGCAGGCGCCGGCGCCTGCGCTGACTCCGGTACCGCACGCGAGCCCGCACATCAGCGCCGCGCCGATCGCTCCGCCGATCGAAACCGGCAGCAACAACCCGAACAATAGTCCGCCCGACAGCAGCGCGATCGGTGGCACGAAGATCATCTTCGCCGCGCGTCGAGTCGACGCCTCACCGTTCCAATCGCGCTCGCACGCGGCGCACCGCTCGTTCGGGGGCAGCGCGTGGCGCTCGCACAGGGTCGCCATGCAGCGCCCGCAGACCATCACCGGCGCGGTGATGCAGTCGGCGCAATCGACGCGAGCCCCCATCCTTCAAGGATGCTCCCGTCGCAAGTAAGAGCAAGCGTCGCCTAGATCGTGACCGCCGCTACTACTCCTTGATGCCGTGCTTGCCCTTAACCTGGTCGAGCACCTTCTGGTACTCGATGTCCCACGCCTGCGTACCCTCTTCGAGGTTCTTGATCCGGTCGCGCACTTCTTGGTCGATCGCCTCGTCGACCTGCATGTGCTTCTTGCAGATATCCTTGATCTTACGGCGCAAGATCGCGTCGTCCGCGAATACTTCGTCGACGTGGCGTGACGACATGAACGCCTCGAGCATCTGGCTCGCGATCCAGGTCAGGCCCTCTTCGCCAAGCCCGAATTCCTTCTGCTCGGCGAGCTGGCGCTTGGTCCGGCCGAGGTGGCTGTACGGAAGTCCGCGGATCTCCAGGATGTCTTTGGCCCGCTCGGTCAGCTCTTTTTCGACGCGGATGTACTCTTTGAGCACTGCGGCGATGTCGAGCTGTGCCTCGTTCGCGTCGCTGACCTCGATATCACCGGCTGTCGTGAGCGTAGTGATGATCTCGGAGGCGATGCTATCGACCTTCCCTGGATACAGTCTCATCTCCGCGGCACTGTAGGTTCCGCAGGCGCTACATGCAAGGCGCGCCGCACGTTACCTCCCATACTTTCTTCGTCGTATGTGCACGATCGCTATCCTGTTCGGAGTCGCGGAATCACCGGTGGTGCTCGCCGCCAATCGCGACGAGCTTTACGCGCGACCGACGCGTGGCCCCGAAGTGCTCGCACACACGCGACATGGCGCGGTCGTCGGCGGCATCGACGTCCAAGCGGGCGGCACGTGGCTCGCGATTCGCGCCGACGGCCGGTTTGCCGCGGTCACGAACCATCGCGCGATTGATCCTAACCGTCCGGCGAGTTTGAAGTCGCGCGGCACGGTCGTGCGCGAGCTCGCGATCACCGACGATCCCGATGGTTACGTCGCGGCGCTCGATCCGCGCGCGTACGCGAGCATGAACGTGGTGTGGGGCGACGCCGATCGGGTGTCGGTCGCGTACACGCGGCGCGAGCTGGGAACGCTCGACACCGCGGCGCTTCCGCACGGTGTGCACGTGCTCGCGAACGATCGGCTGGGCTCTCCCGGCTTCCCCGGCGGCGACCGATTGCATGCCGCGATCGATCAGGTGCTCGCGCTCCCGGGAGGGCGGCGCTGGGCGATGCTCGAGAGCCAGTTGCGCACTGCGCTCGCCAGTCGCGAACGCTGTCCGATCGACCAGGTCCCGCCATCGCACCTGCCGCAAGAGCTAGCGCGCGAGCTGACC
>CAZDGY010000438.1:0-5780 GCA_964504685.1 uncultured Kofleriaceae bacterium
GGCGCGGCGCGGCGCGGCGCGACGGCGAGCGCGCGAACAGGCGATCGCGATGCTACCTGAGGCGGGCTCGACCGACGCGGCCGAGGCCCTCGATCGCGCCCGTGCGCTCGAGCGGCTATCGGCGGCGCTGGTCGCGCTCGACGAGCCGTTTCGGACGACCGTGATCCGGCGTTATCTCGATGGCGAATCCGCCGCCGCGATCGCGCGTTCGCTCGGCGTCCCAGCCGGGACGGTGCGGTGGCGACTGTCGACCGGGCTCGCTCGGCTGCGCGCCGCACTCGACGACTCGGCGCCGCGTTGGCGTTACGCGCTGATTCCGCTCGTGCCGCGCGGCGGTGCGCTCGCGAAAGGACTGCTGCTCGTGAAGCTACAAACGAAGATCACGATCGTCGTGGTGCTGTTGCTGAGCGCGGCCGGCGCCCTGTGGTGGAGCCGGCGCGGCTCGAATGACGCGCCGGTGCAATCGACCCAGCGCAGCGCGACCGTGCCGATGCCGGCCGAGCGGGCTGCGGCGGCGCAGCCGGTTCGCAATCCGTTGCCGGGACAGGGCCGCGTGCTGGCGAGTCGCGAGCTGGCGCCGGGCGGGATCGTCGCCGGTCACGTCATCAACTGGTCGTCGGGCGCAGGGGTCGCGGGCGCCGAGCTGACGTTCACTGGTGCCGGCACCGCGCAGACCGTGCGCACCGCGGACGATGGGGCGTTCGAGCTCGCACCGCCGGCGCCGGGCGCGTTCGACCTCGCGGCGGTCGGCGCGACCGGATTTCTGCCGTACGCCCCCGAGCTCCAGCATTCGCCGGTGCATCTCACGTTGGCCAAGGATCAGGTCGTTCGCGGGATCACCGTGTTCTTGTTCCCCGCGCTCGATTATCACGGTCATGTCGTAGATGCCGCGGGTGCGCCGGTCGCGGGCGCGCACGTGCGCTTGCTCGGTTCGCCGACCGGCGAGCAAGTGATCGATCACGGTGACACCGAGTGGACGTCCGGCGTCGACGGCGGGTTCACGTTTCACGCCGCCGACGAGGCCGTGCTCGAAGCCGAGCACGCCGGCAAGCACGGCTGGGCCAAGCTCGACGGCAACGTCGCGATCACGAAGCAGCTGACGATCGCACTCGGCGATGCGCCGGCGCACGACGCGACGATCAGCGGGCGCGTGCTCGACGCGAACGACGGCACGCCACTGGCCGACGTCCAGGTCCGCGCGATGCCGGTGCTCGGCGCCCCGACCGACCCACGCGCGACGGTGTTCACGACGAGCGCGGGCGACGGCGGGTTCACGATCGAGCACGTCGATCGCGGGTCGTACACGTTGTCGGCGGAGACCGAGGATGCGGGCGTGACCCGGATCGTCACGACCGGTGGCTCCGCCGATGTCGTGATTCCGGTCGACAAGGGCGTGACGATCACGGGCACGGTCGTGACGAAGACCGGCGATCCGGTGCCGGCGTTCACGGTCACCGCGTATCGCCGCGAAGGTGCGGCACGCGGGCTCGAAGCGGCGCGATCGATCGTCGATCCGAGCGGGCGCTTCGCGATCCATGTGCGGCGTGGAGAGTTCGATCTCGAAGCGTGGGCAGCGGGCTGGGCGCCGGCCACGCCGGTGCGAGTCGCGGCGACCGCGGCGGTCCACGACGTCAAGCTCGTCGTCGCGGCAGGCGGTGTCTTGCGGGGCGTGGTTCTCGATTCGGCCAGTGGAGCCGGCATCCCGTACGCGCGGGTGATGCGCGAAGGGCGGGGCGGAGGGGCGAGTGCGACGCCAGCGAACGCCGGTACGGTGACGCGACCGGACGGGAGCTTCGAGCTCACCGGGCTACCGTCCGGGGCACTGTCGATCACGATCGATGCCGGTGGCTATCACCCGCGAATCTCGAGCGGGTTCGCGATCAGCGAAGGTGCGACGACGGGCCCGGTCACGATCGCGATGACGCTGCTGCTGCCGGGCGAAATGCCGAAGCTCGAGCTCGTCGGCATCGGCGTCCAACTCACCGCGGACAACGAAGCGTTGCGCGTCGGGATGGTGATCGCGGGCAGCGGCGCGGAAGCAGCGGGGATCGTCGTCGGCGATCGCATCGTCGCGGTCGAAGGCCAAGCAGCTGCGGACCTCGGCGTGGACGGCGCGGTCGCGCGCATTCGCGGTGAGGCTGGTACGACCGTAGAGCTCACGCTCGATCGCGACGGCCAGCAAGTCCAGCTCGCGGTCGAGCGCCGCAAGCTCAAGGCGTAGCTGATACGCTCGCCGGCGATGTCGGCCCGGCTCGTCACCCTCGCGCTCGTCACGCTCGCGAGCTGCGACCGAGGACACCACGAGCCAGCGCCTCCGCCGCCGATTTCGCCCGCGCCCGCTGCAGGCAAGGCGTGCACGCTCGTCGCGAATCCGCCGGTCATCGCCAAGCATCGGCTCGTCGCGATCGGCGATCTGCACGGCGATCTCGGCGGAACGCGCTCGGCCCTGCGCGCCGCGAACGCGATCGACGACAGCGATCATTGGATCGGAGGTGACCTCGTCATCGTGCAGACCGGTGACGTGCTCGATCGCGCCGACGACGAATCGCAGATCCTCGACTTGCTCGCGCGACTCGACGGTGAAGCGCGCAAGGCCGGTGGCGCGGTGATCCAGCTGCTCGGCAACCACGAGCTGATGAACGCGGCCGGCGATTTTCGCTACGTCACGCCCGGCGGCGCGAAGGACTTCGACGGCGATCGCGCGCACGAGCTCGCGCCCGGAGGGGAATGGGCGAAGCGGTTCGCCGAGCACGACGTGATCGCGATCGTCGGCGACGTCGTGTTCTCGCACGCCGGCGTGCTCGGCGATTGGGTCGGCAAGGTCGACGCGACGAACCTCGCGGCTCGGTGTTGGCTCGATGGCCAAGCCGCCGAGCCGCCTGATGTGCTCCATGCGCAGGACGGCCCGGTGTGGACTCGCGCGCTCGGCGTCGAACAGGTCGATTGCCCGGCGCTCCACGTCGCGCTGCAGAGGCTCCATGCCCGCCGCATGGTCGTCGCGCATACGGTGCAGCCGCGCGGCATCAACTCGACGTGCGACAACGAGCTGTGGCGGATCGACGTCGGGCTCGGCAAGGAGTACGGCGGCCCGATCGAGGTCCTCGAGCTGTCGGATCCGCCCAGGGTGCTCACGGGCTCGCGGTAGCTACCGACCGTCTGGGGTGATCTCTGGCTCGGCATCCGGCGCTGGCGTCGAGCGCGCGGGATTCGGATCGAGCGTCGGCACGATGAAGCCCGGCATCAGCGCCTTCGGCTTGATCGCATCGGGCCGCTGCTTCGCCTCTTTGCCCGGTGCGCACATCGGCATCGCGTTCGCGTCGGCGCGCTCTTGCACCACTGCGGCGATCTTCGCGGGTCCGGCGGCGCTCGCGACCGACACGCCGAGCACGCCCTTCTGCTCGAGCCGCGCCTTGATCGCCTCGCCGGCCAGCGCGGCGTCCTTCGCCGAGGGCATCGAGATCGCGACGAGCCACTTCGTGACTTCGGGGTGACCGAGCATCGTCAGCGTCATCTCGCCGACGACGATCGCGCCGGCCGCCGACAGCTGACGGCCGTCGAGCGCGGGCACGCGATCGATCGCCATCCGATCGGCGTCGAAGTGCACGAGCACCGCGCCGCCGGTGTCGGGGCAGCCGTCGTCATCCTTGTAGCCGTTGATCGTCTCCGGTTCGTTCGGACATTGATCCTGCGTGTCCGGGATGCCGTCGTGGTCGTTGTCGTAGTCGGGGCAGCCGTCTTCGTCTTGGAACCCGTCTTTGTCCTCGGGGCACAGCGGGCATTTGTCTTTGTCGTCGGGGATGCCGTCGCCGTCGTTGTCGAGGTCGGGGCAGCCGTCACCGTCTTCGAAGCCGTCGTAGTCCTCGGCCTCGAGCGGGCACTGGTCGTAGAGATCGGGGATGCCGTCGCCATCGCTATCGCGCTTGTCGGCGGGGCAACCGTCTTTCGGATACGGCGGCTTGCCGTCTTCCGGATCGTTGGGGCACTTGTCGTCGAGATCGAGGATGCCGTCCTTGTCGTTGTCCGGATCGGGGCAGCCGTCGTCGTCTTGAAAGCCGTCGTGGTCTTCGGCTTGGTTCGGACACTTGTCGTCTTTGTCCGGGATGCCATCGCCGTCGTTGTCGTCGTCGGGACAGCCGTCCTCATCCTGGAAGCCGTCTTTGTCCTCGGGCACGAGCGGGCAGTTGTCGCGCGAGTTCGGGATGCCGTCGCCGTCGCTGTCGCGCAGGTCCGGTGCGTAGCCGACCGACGCGAAGAACTGCAGCTCGGGCGAGCCGATCGCGCCCTTGATCACGCCGCCGCCGCCGCCGAGCACGACCGCGAACGACGTCGCGACGATGACGCGCAAGCCGGCGTCGAGCTCGACCGGGCTCGTGTAGCGATCGAACGTGAACAATCCGGCGCGGCCGAAGCCTTCGCCGACGACCGAGAATCGATCGGTGATGCGATACGCCGCAGCGACGCCCCACGTCAGCTGCTGGCCGATCGTGTCGCTGTAGATCGTGCGCGGCTTGCGCAGCAGGAACCCGAGGTTCGCGCCAGCCGAAAATGCGCCCTTCGTGTACTGACCGGCGACGCCGGCGCGGAACGTCGGCAAGTTGTCGCCGATGAACTGCGAGCCGTCGCTGCCGAAGCTCGTCGGGATCGTCACGCCCGCGAGCCCCGCGACCGCGAAGCCCTGATCACGCCACAGCCGCATCTTGCCCTCGACTAGCAGATCGCCGAGCCCGGTGACTTGCAGCCCGTTCGCATCGGCCATGCCGGTCGTCGGATCGAGCCCCGAGCCTTGCAGCGAGAAGATCACCGGCAGCATCGCGCCGATCTGGATCTTGTCGGTGACGCCGTACGCGCCGGAGAACTGCGCTTCGGTGACGCTCGACACGACGGTGTCGCGCGTGCCGGTGATCATGTTCTTGCCCGAGCCGGTGTCGTTGTAGACGACGAACGGATTGGTCAGGAACGTCACCATCGCATCGACCGCGAGCTGCTTCTTCGCGGCGACATCGGCTTCGCTCACGCTGAAGAAGGTCTTGGGGCCGATCGCGAGGTTGAAGATGCTGACGTCGATCGCGGGATCGAACGGCGGTGCCGCTTGCGCATGAGCTGGCCGCGGCGCGATGCCAAGCGCTGCGACCACGGCGATGCCGACTGCTCCGATTCCCCGGCCGAGGCGCATTGCGAACATTGTACGCCGGGAACTGCGACGACTGAAAGTCCGTGACCAGGGTAGGGCAGGGGTACGATGCAACTACTTCGGCAACGTAATCTGGAACGTCCACACGACGACCGAGGCGACCGGGTGGTCGTCGGTGTCGCGGGCCGGTTCGAACTCGATCTTGCGCGCGCGATCGACCGCGAGCTCGTCGAGGCCATGGCCGAGGTGGTTGAGCAGCGTCGCGGTCGTGACGTGGCCGTGGTCGTCGACCACGAGCCGGACGCGCAGCGCGCCCTCGATCCCGAGCTGTTTGGCCTCCTGCGGGTAATCCCTGCCAGCGTCGAAGTAGCCGTAGTCGCCTTTCGGCATCGCCCTCGTCTTGATCGTCGCGACTGACATCGGGGCCGGCGCGCCAGAACCCGCGCCGGCGCCCGAACCGGCGCCCGTGCCGCTGCCGCCTTGGCCAAGATGCCCGGTCCCGGTCGGCCCCGAGCGCACGGCGATCCCGCTCGCCGAAGGCGCGATGCCTTCGAGCGCGACGATCTGGCCGCCGCCGCTATCCAGGACGCGTTGCAGCACTACCGGCTGGTCCGGCACGGGCGTCTGCGCGACTTGCGGCTTCGCGCGC
>CAZDGY010000439.1:0-5771 GCA_964504685.1 uncultured Kofleriaceae bacterium
TTCTCGGACAGCGTGAACGCCTTTACGTTCATCGGGCCAAGGCCGAGGATCAGCAGCGTGTCGGCCTGCTTCTGCAGCACGGCCTCGAGCTCCATGTCGACGGGCTTGCCGTCGCGCTGCGTGTGGATCGTCAGCGTCTGGCGCACCATGAAGTCGGGGTGCAACGTGGAGGGGGCGTGCAGCACGCCGGGATATTCGGCCGGCGCGTTGGTCGGAATTTCGGCGTGGCGCGTCTCGCCACCGCACGCGGCGAGGAGGATCAGTGCTGCCTTCATCGTTTCGTCACCAGGTTCGGACCTGCCATCGAGGCCAGTAAGAAGCACGCGAACAAGCTGAACGTCACGCCGAGCGTGACCGTCACACCGAGCGCGGCGAGCCCCGGACTATGGCTCAGCCCGAGCAGCCCGAACGACAAGATCGTGGTGATCGACGCCGTGAGGATGCTGACCATGGTCCGCGCAGCCTCTTCGAGAGTGGCCGTGGTGTCGACGAAGAAGATGCCGAAATCGACGCCCAGCGAGACGACGAGCAACAGCGACATCACGTGGAGGATCGTCAGCGACACGCCCGCGGCGACGAGCGTGTCGACCGTGACCGCGCACGCGAGCACCGCTGGCATCAGCCCGACGAGCACCTTGCGGACGTCGCGATAGCGAACGAGCAAAAGCAAGAAGATCACCACGAGCCCGATGCCCGACGCCACTACCGTCTTGATCCGCACGCCGCGGAACAGCTCGACGATCGTCTCGTTCGGCACGATGATCGTCGCCGCGGTGACCTTGCCGCGTAGCGCCGCGAAGTTGTTGACCCCGACCAGCGGGATCAGCGCGACCGGTGTCGCGTGCGCCGGCAGCCAAGTCGCGAGCAACGGCGCGAGCGGCGAGCGGCGAACGTCGTCGAGCGTGAGCAGCTTCGGCGAGCCGACCGCGAGCGAGTCCCAGAATGGTTGAAACTGCTCCGGCACGAAGTCGAGCTCTTGCATCGCGGCGCGGATCCTCGGCTCGGCGGCGCGCGCGGCCGCAAACCGCGCGGTCTGCTCTTTCTTGCTCGGCACGAGCTGGCCGAGTGGCACGAACGAGCCGACGTCGCCGGCGGCGCGCGCGCTCTCGAGCTGTTCGGTCGCGGTCCCGACGGCCTCGAGCAGCGCCTCGTCGGTCGCCGCGGTGATCACCGCGAACGAGCTGGTCTCGGGCCCGAGCCGCGAACGCACCGCGCGATCGTCGTCGGCGTGCTTGCCCTCGCCGTTGACCAGGATGTTGACGTTGTCGGAGAACTCCGCGGCGCGCACCGCGACCGCCGTCGCGATCGCGGCGACCACGACGACGCCGATCCGCGCTGCCCTGCCCGAGCCGCGCAGGGTCAGCCGCGACAGCACCGCGGTCACTCCGCGCTCGACCCAACCGGCGGTCCGCGGCGGCCGATAGCGGGTCGGCATCCACGGCGGCACGATCCAGTACGTCGCAGCCATCGACGCGATGATCGCGATCGCGGAGAACACCGCCATCTGGCGCAAGCCCATGAGGCCCGAGAACCCGATGCCGACGAACCCGATGATCGTGGTCAGCGCACCGAACACGATGCTCGGTGCGACCCGCTTCATCGTGGTCGCCGCGGGCACGGTCGGGGTCAGCGCGAAGTGGATGTAATACAGCTCGACGTAGTCGAGCCCGACGCCGAGCAGCGACGTGCCGAACGCGATCGTGATGCCGTGGATCTCGCCGAATATCGCTTCGCACGCGAGCACCGCGACCGCGCTGCCGAACAGCATCGGCACAAACCCGACGAGGATCAGCCGCACCGATCCGAACAACGACAAGAAGATGACAAGCATGCCGATCGTCGAGATCGTGCTGATCCGGCTGACGTCGCCCTTGATCTGCGCCTCGGATGCGATCGCGAACTGCGCGGCGCCGGAGGTCTGCACCGTCGCCGGCGCCGGTGCCGACTTGCCGATCCAACGATCGAGGCTCGCGCGAAACCGCCGTTGCGCTTCGCTGTCGAACGGCGACGCCACGGTCTCGACGAACACGAACGCGTGCAGGTGATCTGTGGAGAACAACACGCCCCCGTCGTCGACGATCATCGTGCCTTGCGCGCTGCGGAGCGCGTTGAGCGGCTCCCACATCCCGCTCAATGGATCGCCCGGCGCGGTCTGGCGCACCAGGACGCCGGCCGGGCTGCTCAACTGGTCGCGCAAGTCGGATAGCCGTTGGCGGAGTGCCGCATCGGTGTACGCGGTGCGCGGCAGGAACGTGGTCGCCGGCCACGCCTTCAAGAACGCGAACATCGCGGTCACGTCGGCTTCGGTAACGCCGCTGCGCGCGAGCTCGACATCGGGGTCGGCGTGGAGAAAGTCGAGCAGCGTCTGCGCGAGCGCGCGCAGCCGATCGGGCGCCGCGGTCGGCTCGCCGAGCGACAGATCCACGACCATGATGCGAGCGACCTCGCTATCGGCGAGCATCGCGGCGATCTGGGCGCCGCGATCGTTGGTGTCGGGTAGAAACGCGGTGATCTTCGTCGTGAATCGGAAATGCGGCAGCGCGACGACGAAGCCGACCGCGATCGCGAGCAGCACGACGATCGTCGCCGCACGCGCACGCCAACGCATCACGTCGCCCCGAAAGCAGTCGCGATCTCGGCGTCAGGCACGTCGCCGTTCTTGAGGATATCGGTCAACCGCGTGTCCGTCGTATCCCCGCTCGCTTCGGTAATCCGTAGCGACACCACGTCACCTTTGCGGCCGAACACGACAACTCCTCGGACGAGCGCGCGGAGAGAATCGTTCTTCGGCGTGAACGACAGCGCCCACCAATCGTTGTCGCTGCCGTACAGCGCGATGTCGAACGTGTGCTCGAGCTCGGCACGATCGCCGCGCAGCATCGTCGGGAAGATCAGCGCGAACGCTTTCAAGTCCTTGCTCTTGTCGAGCGGGATCTCTTCGGTGTGGTTGTCCTTGCGGATCCGCAGCGTGGTCTTGGTCAGTACGACCTGCTGGACCTTCGGGGTCAGCGCGGTGCGCGCGATGCCGGTGTTGTGATCGAAGTAGATCGTGCCGGTCGACTTGAGCGGCCGGGCGAGCAGCGCGATGTGCTTCTCCTCGCTGAACTTGCAGCTCAGCCGATCGAGCTTGAGGTGCGCGAACACCGGGTCGATCTTGCCGCTGTCGTGGCTGCCCGAGCCGGAGACGAGGGTTGCCGGCGGGTCGTCGCCTGCGGCGGCCGCGCCAGCGAACAACGCAAGGCTCGCGAAGATCGCGAGCGCCCGCCTCATGATTCGGTCTGGGCCGGCGCCGTCGGCGCGTGCCCAGGCGCTGGCTGGGTCCCGAGGATCGCCTCGATCGCGACGATGACGTCCTCGATCGTGCGCAACTCCCGGATCTTCGCCTCGTCGAACACCATCCCGGTGGTCTCCTCGACCTTCACGGCGAGGTCGATGGCATCCAGGCTATCGAGCTCGAGGTCCTCGATCAGGCGCGCGCTCGGCTGGACCCGGGTCGCATCGAGCTTGAACAGCTCGTTCATCATCGCCTGGATTTGCGCCAGGATCTCGGCTCTAGACGGTGCGGCCATAGGGCGTCGCTAGTTTAGTTACCGAGGGTGCGATTTCAAGCCAGATCGTGCCCAGGATGCCCCACGACCGTCACCGCACCGTGAACGGTGGCCCTTCGGCCTAAGGAGTCGGCCGTCCTTCGCTCCGCGCGGACAGCCGATCGATCGATCGGCCTCAGGGCCGTGAGTGTCAGAAATTGCCGGACAGCGCGAATCCCTGAGCGTTGTTGGTCACCATCGGCGCGATCATGACGTTGCTGACGAGGTCGTTGCGGACGAACACGCGCTTGGTCGAGGTCATGCCGTAGTACAGCATCACCGCGCCGGCGACCTGCGCCGCGCCGAGCCCGACGAGGAACACGTCTTCGGTGGCGCTGCTGCTGTTGCCGATCTGGATGAACGGACCGGCGATCGGGATCCACATCGCGCCGACCGGGTTGCTCTCGTTCGAGTTGACGTCTTGGCCGATCGCGGCGGTCAGCGCGCAGATCGCGTAGCTCGCCCCGAGCGTGGCCGCGCCGCCGATGATCAGGCCCTTGCGCTTGCGCTCGACCGCGGTGTAGCCGAGCGGCGCCTGCTGGCCGTCGGCGACCTCGCTGATCTCGTCCGGACCGGACAGCGCGACGCTCTGCGGGACGTAGGTCGTCTGCGTGGTCTGCGACAGCGGCGCGGTGTACAGCGGGGTGTAGACCTGGCCGGGGGCCGGCGGCGGCGCAACGACAACCGGCGCCGGTGCAGCACCGTCATCGTCGGCGAGCGCCAGGGTGGGCGCGAGGGTCAGGACGGCAAGAGGAGCAACGAGGGCGAGAAGGCGATTGAAGGCGACCATGAGGAACCCTTGAGCGAGAGTTGTGCCACCCGTAACGATACGATTCTGCGTCGCTTAAGTGGGGGACGATCCGCGGACCTGTTCGGGACCTGACGGCGATGTCATATCTTTGCCGGCGGGAGCGGCCCGGCTACCACTTCCCGGACAGCGACAGCCCGGTCGTGCCGCTCGCGCCGACCATCGGGCCGACCATGACGTCTTGCACGAGGTCGTTGCGGACGAACACCCGCTGCTGCCGCCGCTCAGACGAACCTCGGTATAGCCGACGGGCGGGCGATGGCCGTCTTCCGCGTCGACCTCGGGTGCGCCCGAGATCATGACGCCGAGCGCGCGCGGCGCGGGTGCGATCTCGCCGGGTGCGGCGGTGCACTGCCATCACCGTCCGCCCGAGCCACCGGCGCGAGCGCAAGGACGGCGAGCGGCGCGATCCCCGCTAGAACGCGGCTGACGCCGAGCACGCCTACCACTTCCCCGACAGCGACAGCCCAGTCGCCCCGTTCACGCCGACCATCGGTGCGATCCCGAGGTCGCGCACGTAGTCATTGCGGACCCAAGCGCGTTTGGTGGAAGTCGCGCCGAAGTACGTCATCAACGTTCCCGCGACCTGCGCCGCGCCGAGTGTGAAGATCAACGCGTCCTCGACGCAAAAGCCCTCGCAGGTACCGCTCGCTTGGCCGAGCTCGAGGAACGGTCCCAAGATCGGAATCCACATCGGCGTATAGGAGCGCCCGTTCTGCGGGTTCTGACCCTCGGCGGCCAGGTATGCGGAGAACCCGTACGAGGTGGCTGACATGATCAGGCCGTTGATCAGAAGCCCGGTGCGCCTGCGACGGACCTCGGTGTAGCCGGGCGGCGGGCCCCGGCCGTCTTCAACGTCGAGCTCCGCCGGGCCCCTGAGCGTTATCTGGCCCGGGGCGGACAAGATCGGAGGCGCGACCTGGCTCGGTCCCGCATTGCCATCACCGTCCGCGGCGGCCAACGACGGCGCGAGCGAGAGCACCGCGAGCCAGAGCGCGAGAGCGCGGAGGCCGATCACGCCTACCACTTGCCGGACAGCGACAGTCCGGTCGTGCCACTCGCGCCGACCGTTGGAGAGACCACGACGTCGTGGACGCGGTCGTTGCGGACCCACGCGCGCTTGGTCGACGTCGCGCCGAAGTACGTCATCACCGCGCCGGCTACCTGCGCTGCGCCGAGACCGACGAGGAACGCTCGTTGGACGCCGCAGACGTCCTCGCAGGAACCCCGACTGGTGGCGACCTCGACGAACGGACCTGCGATCGGGATCCACATCGCGGCGCTGTACGACGACGACCCGCTCTGACCGCCCGCGGCGAAGAACGCCGAGAGGCCGTACGACGCGGCGAACGTGATCGCGCCGCCGACGAGCAAGC
>CAZDGY010000440.1:0-2201 GCA_964504685.1 uncultured Kofleriaceae bacterium
GCCCTTCTCGTGACCGAACAGCTCGCTCTCGAGCACGCCGGGCGCGAGCGCCGCGCAGTTGACCCGGACGAACGGCTTCTCCTCGCGCGGCGAGTTGATGTGGATCGCGTGCGCGACGAGCTCCTTGCCCGTGCCGGTCTCACCGCGCAACAGCACGGTCGAGATCGTCGGTGCGACTTGCTCGACCTTCGCGAGCACCTCGCGCAGCGGCGCGCTCTCGCCGATGATGTTGCCGAAGTCGAACTCACCGTGCAGCTGCTGGTTCAGGTAGCCGGTGTACTCGGCGAGCTGAGCCGCGAGCTTCTTGTTGTCGCGCTGCAGATCGAACCGCTCGATCGCGTACTGCAGGACGCCGCGGACCTCTTTGGCGTCCCACGGCTTCGTGATGTAGCGATAGACCTGGCCGAGGTTGATCGCCTCGATTAGGACATCGACGTCGGTGAACGCGGTCAGGATAATGCCGACGGTTTCCGGCGAGCGCTCGCGGACCTCGCGCAGCAGCTCGACCCCGGTCATTTTCGGCATCCGCTGGTCGGTGACGACCACCGCGATGTCTTTGCCGAGCCCTTCGAGAATCTGCAGCGCCTCGGCGCCGCTCGTCGCGGTCAAGATGTCGAACGTCTTGCGGAAGTTGAACCGGAAGGCGTCCAGGTTGTCCTGCTCGTCATCGACGACGAGGATCGGATACCGCTTCACGTCGAGCGTCATACCGGGCCCTTAAAGCCGTATCACGCCCGGTCGGACCTGTATAGGCGACCGGGCAGGGCTGGAAATTGGCGATCCGACCTAGCCGCCCGCTACCATTTTTTCTCGCATGGCAAAGCCCCGACGCGCGCCCGCCGCAAAGCCCCCTCGCAAGCCGATGGCGCTGGCCCGCCGCGTCTCGCTGTTCGAGCGGGAGGTCACGATCCGTCTCGCACCCGCAGCGATGGAGCTGCTGCACGGCGCGGCTCGCGTGCTGTCGGAGGGCGAGGTCGACCACGGCACCTACGCCGGCTCGACGATGCTGACCATCGATCTCGCGCGGACCACGGCGCAAATCTCTGATCCGCCCGACGCTTCGACCGCGCAACGCGTCGCGTTTCTCTACGCGGCCGACGAGCGTTGCCGCGATCACGCGCGACGGTTCGGCCTCGCCGAGGCCCGGCGCACCGCCGGTTGCGAGCTCGCCTCGCCGCTCGTCGACCTCGAGAGCCGAGCGGTCGGCTCGGAGCTTCACCTCAGCCTCAACATCGAAGCGCAAGCGCACGCGCGTGTCCTAGCCCAACGGAGCCGTCCATGATCGAACTGTACTCGCTGCGAGATGTCGCCCGGATCCTCGCCGTTCAGGAGTCGCGGCTGCGTTACTGGACACAAGTCGGCTTCGTCGGCCCGACCGTGCGCAAGGGCGGCCGCTTCTACTACACGTTCTGCGATCTCGTCGCGGTCAAGGCAGCGAAGGACTTGCTTGCCGGCGGGCTGCCGCTGCAGAAAGCGCGCAAGAACGTCGAGGCGCTGCGCAAGCTGTTGCCCGACGACACGCATCCGACGAGCAAGCTCCGCGTGTGCTGCGATGGCAACACGATCGTCGCGCTCGCCGATGATGTCGCGTTCGAGCCGATCGGCGGCCAAGTCGTGATGGCGTTCACGGTCAAGAGCTTCGGCGAGCACGTCGCCGAGGTGCTCGCGATGCCGCGCGTAGATCCGAGCGCGCCGCAGCCGATCGAAGATTCCCCGACCGAAGCGAACGGCGGCACGACCGCGTATCGCCACTTCGTCGAGGCGTGCGTCGCCGAAGATCGCAACGATCATCAGACCGCGGAGCATTTGTTCCGCCTCGCGATCGAGCTCGAGCCGAACATGGCTGCCGCGCTGACCAACCTCGGCAACCTGGTCTATCGCCAGGGCGAGCTCGAAGAGGCGCGCCGGTTGTACGAACGCGCGCTCGAGCACGATCCCGGGCAACCCGAGGCTCGCTACAACTACGCCAACCTCCTCGAGGACCTCGGCGATACCGACATGGCGATCGCCGAGCTGCGCCGCGTGTGCTCGACGTTCCCCGAGTTCGCCGACGCGCACTACAACCTCGGGCTGATGCTCGCGCAGGTCGGTGGCACCGCGCAGGCCAAGCAGCATCTCGAGCGTTACCTCGAGCTCGACACCGGCAGCGCCTGGGCGACCCACGCGCGCACGTTCCTCGACACGATCGCGGCGTAGCGCGC
>CAZDGY010000440.1:2301-5770 GCA_964504685.1 uncultured Kofleriaceae bacterium
GCGCGCGAGCGCGAGCTGGCCGCCGTCGATGCACCACACGCGGCCGGCAAGGTCGACGGCTTGCGCGGCGCCGACCGCTTCGACCGGAAGTGCACGCGCCACTCCGCGCACGATGCGGAGGAGTTGCGCCCCGCGCGCGATCACCGGATACGGCCCTTCGAGCGGCGTGGACCGCTCCGGCGGATCGGTCGCCGGCGGTAGCCCTTCGATCGGCTGCCACGCGCCGGTGCCAGTGTGGCGCACCGAGTCGCCGGCGACTTCGAGATCGCCGTAGCGCGCGAACGCGGCGCTCTCGGAGATGTCCGTCCGATCCTCGGCAACGGTGTCGCCGCGCACCGTCACCGCGTCGAGCATGTCGTCCATGCAGTCGGGGATCGCAGCGGCGATCCGGATCACTCCCCGGGCATCTTGCCGTCCGCTCACCCGCCCGCCCTCGAAGTCACCGCGGAGCTCGAGGTAGCGCCAGGTCGCACCGAGGTCGCCGCTGATCGCGATCCGGTTCTGCGGATTGTCGATCGTGTCGGCGCGCCCCACGACGATCGCATCGGGCCCGCCGCCGACCAGCCACGCGGCGGGAGCGAGGAACGCGCGCCACAGCTCGCGCCCGTCGGCGCGCGCGCCGAACTGCTCACCGCGCAGTGCGAACACGTGGCCGAAACAGTCGAACGTCACGTCTCGAACCTCGCCGGGACCGTCGAGGACGCGCGCGAACGACGCGCCTGCATCCGTGCTGACGTAGATGTGTTGCGCGTTCCAGGTCGCGATCCACTGCGCGTTCGACGGCGCAGGTCGGACGCGATCGACCGACTCGGGCAGCGGAGCCAGGGTCCCCGGTGGGACCTCGGTCACTTCGGCGGGGCACTCGCTGCGAGCCGCGGGTGCTGTCAGGTCGAACACGAGCGGCATCGGCATCGGGACCACGATCGCGCGGTCGTGCGGAGGCGTCGCCACGATCACCGCGCGTGGGTCGATGCGTGGGTCCCCGCCGTCGAGCGCGACCACGAACACTTGAAGGCCGGCGAGCACGAGCGCGGTCACCATGGCACTCGCGATCAGCGCCACGGTGAGCGTGGAACGGCAGCGCCGGCGATGGACGATCGGACGGAGCGCGCGCGACATCGCAGACGAACGCGCGACGCTCGCTCGCTATTTCAGTGGATCGCGTTGACCGCGAAGTTCTCGACGTCGACGATCATCCCGGCTGACTCGAGATAACCATCGGGAGCGCGCGCCACCGAGATCGCTAGGTTCGCGACGCTGACAGCAGACGCATTCGTCTCGAACACCGCGAGGTAGTCGCCGGGGGCCGCAACCGGCGAGCGCGATCACGAGCGCGAGCTTCATCCCCGGATGATCAAGTAGCCGTAGACGTACGGCGCGATGAACAACACCGCATCGATCCGATCGAGCATGCCGCCGTGACCGGGCAGCAGCGCGCCCGAGTCTTTGACGCCGACCGAGCGCTTGATCAGCGACTCCGCGAGATCGCCGAGCTGGCCGAGGATCCCGCCCGGAATCGCGATCGCGAACACGTCGACCCAGGTCAGCCAATCCGCGTGCACGAGCTTCAACACCGCGACGCCGAGGATCGAGCCGGCGATCCCACCCCACGCGCCGGCCCACGTCTTCTTCGGGCTCACCGCTTCGTATAGCTTCGCCTTGCCGAGGAACCGCCCCGCGAAGTAGCCACCGGTGTCGGCGATCCACGCGACGAGCAACACCAGCACGACGGTATCTGCGTCTCGACGAGGATCGACGAGCTTGAGCTTCGCGAGGAACGTCAGCAGAAATCCGGCGTAGATGATGCCGGTGATCGTCGCGGTGATTCGGCCCGCGACGCTCGGGATGTCGCGGAACCGAAACAGGAAATAGAGCGCCGGCACGACGACCGCGAGCGCCGCGGCGAGCGAGCTGCCGACGATCGAGGCGCGCTCGAGTGCGTGCGGCAACCCCGAATACGCGCTCAGTGCGAGCGGATCGAGCCAATAGAACGCGGCGCAGGCGATCGCGCCGAGCACGAGCGCTGGCTTGCGATCCTCGACCGGCAACGTCATCGCGAAGAACTCGCGCATCGCGAGCAGCGACGCCGCGAAGATCAGCGCCCACGTCGGCTCGGCGCGGTGGTAGTGCAGCACCACGAGCAGGATCGGGACCGCGACGACCGCGACTAGGAATCGTTGCGCGAGATTACCGAGTGCCAAGGCGTCGCCAGCTAACCAGAGCGCGGCGCGAGACGCAACGCCCGGCGCCGATTGCCGTTCAGCTCTCGACGTCCGACGGATTGGCGAGCTGCGCCGACGTCAGGCCGTAGCGGCGCTCGCGCGCGGCGTACTCGGCGAGACACTTGCGCAGATGCTCGCGGCGAAACTCCGGCCACAGCACATCGACGAACACGAGCTCGGCGTATGCGAGCTCCCATAGCATGAAGTTCGAAATCCGCTGCTCGCCCGACGTGCGGATCAGCAGGTCGAGCGCGGGCAGGTGCGCGGTCGGTAGATACGCACCGAGCGTCGTGCAGTCGAGCGCCTCGGCGGTGAGCCGGCCCTCCGCGACATCGATCGCAGCGGCGCGTGCCGCGCGGGCGATCGACTCGCGCCCGCCGTACGACAGCGCGAGCGTCAGCACCATCTTCGTGTGATGCTTCGAGGCAGCGCGCAGCTCGTCGAGCGGCTCGCGGACGAGCGGCGGCAAGCGCTCGATGTCGCCCAGCGCTTCGAGCCGGATGCCGTTATCGAGAATCTCGGCGCGCTCGTCGATCAGGAAGTCGTGCAGCAGCTGCATGAGGCCCGCGACCTCGGAGGCCGGCCGCGCCCAGTTTTGCGACGAAAATGCGTATAACGTCAGCGCCTCGAGCCCGAGCTCGCGCGACGCACGTGTGATGTCGCGAACGCTCTCCGCGCCGGCTCGATGGCCTTCGAGCCGAGGCTGACCGCGCAGCTGAGCCCAGCGGCCGTTGCCATCCATGATGATGCCGACGTGACGAGGAAGACTGCGGGGAGTCATCGTTGCGGCTGCCTCGTTGATCTCGTACGCTCGGAGAAAGCCATGGGTATCTTTTCCAGACTGGGCACGCTGATCAAGTCGAACATCAACGACCTCATCACGAAGGCCGAAGATCCGGAGAAAATGCTCGGGCAAGTGCTGCTCGAGATGCAGCAGCAGCTAGTCGAAGCGAAGAAAGCCGTCGCGATCGCGATCGCCGACGAGAAGAAGCTGCAAAAGCAGTACGTCTCCGAGACTGACAAGTCGAAGGAGTGGGAACGCAAGGCGATGGTTGCGGTGCGCGCAGGCGACGACAACCTCGCGCGTCAGGCGCTCTCGCGCAAGCAAGAGCACGAGACGATCGCAACCCAGTTCCAACAACAGTGGATCTCGCAGAAGCAGGCGGTCGAAAAGCTCAAAGACGCCCTCCGCCTGCTCAACAACAAGATCGAGGAAGCGAAGCGCAAGAAGAACATCCTGATCGCGC
>CAZDGY010000441.1:0-5769 GCA_964504685.1 uncultured Kofleriaceae bacterium
CTCGGCGATGTCGGCGAACGAGAAACCGTCGCGACCATGGCGTTCGAGCAGCCGTCGCGTCGCGGTCACGATCTCGGCATCGGAGGTCTTCGGCGGCGACGGCATACAACAAGGCTAATCACGTTAGCCTTCGTCGTCAAGCGTGATAAACCGCGGTCGATGATCTCGGCCGCTGTGCTTCGCCGTCGGCTGCGCGCGCAACGGCTGGTCGCGTCGCGTGAACGGAGTGCGCGCGACGTTGTCCACCACCTCGGCGCGGTGCAGGCGCAGGATTTCGCCGGAGCGAGCTGGGCGGTGGCGCAGCGGCTCGTGCCCAGTGCGGCTGGCGATGTGGCCACCGCATTCGCGAGTGGCGCGATCGTGCGCACGCACGTCATGCGTCCGACCTGGCACTTGGTCGCGGGGACCGATCTGCGCTGGTTGCAACAGCTCACCGCGCCGCGCGTTCGCCAGTTGTGTGCCTACTACGATCGCAAGTGCGGGCTCGACGCCAAGGCGTTCGCGCGGACGCGCGCCGTGTTCGAGCGCGAGTTAGCCGGTGTTCACCGCACACGCGCCGAGTTGGTCGCAGCGCTCGCCCGAGCGAACATCGCGGCGACCGGGCAGCGACTCGTTCAGATCTTGATACGCGCCGAGCTCGACGCGGTGATCTGCAGCGGTGCGCTTCGCGGCAAGCAGCACACCTACGCGCTCGTCGCCGATCGCGTACCTGCCGCGACCCTCGATCGCGAGCCCGCACTCGTCGAGCTCGCGCGGCGGTTCTTCGCGAGCCACGGGCCGGCAACGGTCGCCGACTTTGCGTGGTGGTCGGGTCTCACTGTCACCGACTGTCGGCTCGCGGTTGCGCTCGCCGGTCACGCGATCGTCGAGGAGCGGCTCGACGGCACGAGCTATCTCGTCATCGCGGACGACGCCGGCTCGATCGCGAGACCGCGCACGCCGATCGCGCACGTGCTCGCGAACTTCGACGAGTACCTGGTCGCGTACGTCGACCGCGTCGAGCTCGTCGACGATCGAGTGCGCGCGCGGCCGGTTGGACGCGCCGGCATCATCTTTTCGAACGCTCTGATCATCGACGGCCGGGTCGTCGGCACGTGGAAGCGGGCGAAGACCGGTATCTCGTCGACGCTCTCGATCAAACCGAGTGCAGCGGAGCGCGCGGCGTTGGCCGTCGCGACCGCGCGCTTCATTGAAGTGTCGAACAATGGGACATCGTCGAGAGAAGCATCTCGTGAGTGATCACGCGAAGCGTGAGGCCTTCCGCTCTATGAAGTGGTCGTGCATAGTTCCGCGCGCAGGGGGGACCATGGAACCGGTCGCGTATTTCGAGCTCAACTTCCGGCCCAACGTGGCGCTGGTGTCGGTGGTGCGGCGGTTCGTCACCGAGTTCTACGAGCGGTTCCTCAGTGATCCCGACGGTACATCGCGGGTGGCACTCGCCACTCACGAGTTGCTCGAGAACGCGGTGAAGTACTCGAAGGACGGCGAGACGACGATCCGCATCGAGGTCGACGTCACGCAAAAGCCGATCGTCGTGAAGCTCCGGCTGCGCAATCGAGCCGAGGTCGCCCACATCATCGCGATCAAAGAGATTCTCGAGGGTGTCGCCTCTGCGCCGGATGCCTTCACGTTCTATCAGCAGCTGATCGGCAAGAAGTCGAAGCAGCGCCAAGGCTCGGGGTTCGGCCTCGCCCGGATCTGTGCCGAAGCAGAAATGGTGCTGAACCAGCACATCGACAACGACATGGTCACGATCGAAGCGACGACGTCGGTGGGAGGCGCGCGATGAGCGAATTGGTGACGGTGACCGGCGATGACTTCGCGGGATCAGCGCACGTCGATGGCGCGACGGTGCAAGCCGTACTGAAGGGCAACGCCGACTACGCAGCGTTCGACGCGCTCGAGATGTTGCTCAATCGCATCCACTCCGAGACCAAGCGCCTCGCCGCGAACGAGGTCGTGGTCGACTTGCGCCAGCTCGAATTCATGAACTCGTCTTGCTTCAAGAGCTTCGTTTCGTGGGTCACCGATATCCAAGAGCTCGACGACGCGAAGCGCTACAAGGTCAGGTTCCTGTCGAACCCGACGTATCACTGGCAGAAACGCAGCTTGCACTCGTTGCGCTGCTTCGCCGTGGAATTGATAACGGTCGTCGAGCAATAGGAGGCTGACCATGTGCCTCGGGGTTCCCGGCCGGGTCGTCGACGCCGCGCTCGAAGATGGCGTGATGATGGGGCGCGTCGATTTCGGCGGCGTCGCGCGCAAGGTTTGTCTCGACCACGTTCGCGACGTCGTTCCAGGCGAGTACGTGCTGGTTCATGTCGGGTTCGCGCTGAGCAAGCTCGACGAAGCCGAGGCGAAGCGCGTGTTCGAGCTGCTCGCCGAGCTTGGCCAGCTCGAAGACATTCCGCCCGAGGTCCCCGAGGGCTTCCGATGAAGTTCATCGACGAATATCGCGAGGCCGCGACGGTCAACCAGCTGACCTCGGCGATCGCCGCGGCGACGACCCGACCGTGGGTCGTGATGGAAGTGTGCGGTGGCCAAACCCACAGCATCGTCCGCTACGGGCTCGATGCGTTGTTGCCCGCGGGGGTCGAGCTCGTGCACGGGCCGGGGTGCCCCGTCTGCGTCACGCCGCTCGAGACGATCGATCGCGCGCATGCGATCGCGGGGCAGCCCGGCGTCATCTTGTGCTCGTTCGGCGACATGTTGCGCGTGCCCGGCTCGAACGGCGACCTGCTGTCGCTGCGCGCGCGCGGTGCCGACGTTCGCGTCGTGTACTCGCCGCTCGATGCGCTCACCGTCGCAGCTGCGAATCCAACCCGTCAGGTCGTGTTCTTCGCGATCGGCTTCGAGACGACTGCGCCGCCCAACGCGATGGCGATCGCGCTGGCGAAGCGCCGCGGCTTATCGAACTTCTCGGCGCTGGTGTCGCACGTGCTCGTGCCGCCGGCGATGAAGAGCATCCTCGATTCCGACGACAACCGCGTGCAAGGCTTCCTCGGACCGGGCCACGTCTGCACCGTGATGGGCACGAGCGAGTACGGCCCGATCGCGGAACACTATCGCGTGCCGATCGTCGTCACTGGCTTCGAGCCGGTCGATCTGCTCGACGGGATGTTGCGCTGCGTTCGCCAACTCGAAGCGGGTCGCGCCGACGTCGAGATCCAATACGGCCGCGCGGTGAGGCCCGAGGGCAACGCCGCGGCACGCGCGATCGTCGAAGAGATCTTCGAGCCGTGCGATCGCGGCTGGCGCGGTCTCGGCACGATCGCGATGAGCGGGCTGCGGTTGCGCGCCGAGCACCGCGAGCTCGACGCGGAAACCCGGTTCTCGGTCGGTCACATCGCGACGCGCGAATCAGCGGTTTGCATCAGCGGCCGAATCCTCAAGGGCCTCGCGAAGCCGTGCGACTGCCCCGCGTTCGGCACGCAATGCACGCCCGAAGCACCGCTCGGCGCGACAATGGTGTCGTCTGAAGGCGCGTGCTCCGCGTACTACCAATACGGTCGGCGCAAGGGACCCGCGGCATGACCGGCGTGAGCTGCCCGCTGCCGATCGGCGCCTACGATCACGTCGTGCTCGGCCACGGCTCGGGCGGGCGATTGTCGGCGGATCTTGTCGAACGACTGTTCGTCCCGACGCTCGGGCTCGATCGCAACGCGCCGCTCGAAGACCAAGCAACGGTCACGCTCGATGGCGGTGCGCGGATCGCGATCACGACCGACTCGTTCGTGGTCTCGCCGATCTTCTTCCCGGGCGGTGATATCGGTCGACTCGCGATCGACGGCACGGTCAACGATCTCGCGGTGGGCGGCGCCGATCCGCGGTGGATCGCCGCGGCGTTCGTGCTCGAAGAGGGGCTTCCGTTCGCGGATCTCCAACGGATCGTCGCCTCGATGCGCGAGGCGTGTCGCGAGGCCGAGGTCCGACTCGTCACCGGCGACACGAAGGTCGTCGAACGCGGCAAAGGCGACGGCATCTTTATCACGACGACCGGCGTCGGTACCGTGCCCGCCGGACGTTCGTTGTCGATCGCGGCGGCGCGCCCGGGCGATCGCATCCTGGTCTCGGGTTCGCTCGGCGACCACGGCGTGGCGATCCTCAGCGTGCGCGAGGGCATCGCGCTCGAAACCGAATTGAAGAGCGACGTCGCTCCGGTCATCGGCCTCGTGCGCGCACTGCTCGCCGCAGCACCGGGAACGCGTGCGATGCGCGATCCGACCCGCGGCGGACTCGCGAGCGCGACGAACGAGCTCGCGGTCGCCTCGAATATCGGCGTCCGGCTCGTCGAGCGCGCGCTGCCGATTCGCGACGAAGTGCGCGCCGCGTGCGAGATCTGGGGGCTCGAGCCGCTCCATCTCGCGAGCGAGGGCCGGGTCATGGCGATCGTGCCGCCGCAAGAAGCCGATCGCGCGCTCGCTGCCATGCGCGCTCATCCGCTGGGCCGCGACGCCGCGATCGTCGGTGAGTGCACCGCCGAGCATTCAGGAATTGTCTCGCTCGTCTCCCGCGCGGGAGGCGAGCGCATCGTCGCGATGCTCGCGGGCGAGCCGCTGCCGCGGATCTGTTGAGGAGAACCATGCCGACCGTCGAGATTCTGTGGATCACTGCGGGCCTGTCGTGCGATGGCGATTCGATCGCGGTGACCGCCGCGACCCAGCCTTCGATCGAGGACCTCGTGCTCGGTCTGTTGCCGGGCGTGCCCGAGATCGTGCTGCACCACCCGGTGCTTGCCTACACGAACGGCGCGGAGTTCCTCGAGCCATTTCATCGCGCGGCGCGCGGCGAGATGAAGAATCCGTTCGTGCTCGTCGTCGAGGGCTCGTTGCCCAACGAGAAGATCAAGAAGGAAGGCTACTGGGCCGCGCTCGGCAACGATCCGGCGACCGGCCAGCCGATTCCGACCTGCGATTGGGTCGAGCAGCTCGCGCCGCATGCTTGGGCGGTCGTCGCGATCGGGACGTGCGCGACCTACGGCGGCATCCACGCGATGTCCGGAAACCCGACCGGCTGCATGGGGCTCCCCGATTTCCTGGGCTGGCAGTGGCGCTCGAAGGCCGGGATCCCGATCGTCTGCGTGCCCGGGTGCCCGGTGCAGCCCGACACGTTCATGGAGACCGTGCTCTATCTGCTCCGCCAAGCGGCGGGGCAGGTGCCGATGATCCCACTCGATGAGGCGCTGCGGCCGCGCTGGTTGTTCGGCCAGACCGTGCACGAAGGCTGCGATCGCGGCGGCTACTACGAGCAAGGCGATTTCGCGCAGGCGTTCGGCTCGAAGAAGTGCGTCGTCAAGCTCGGCTGCTGGGGTCCGGTCGTGATGTGCAACGTGCCAAAGCGCGGCTGGATCAACGGCGTCGGCGGGTGTCCGAACGTCGGTGGCATCTGCATCGGCTGCACGATGCCGGGCTTCCCCGACAAGTTCATGCCGTTCTTCGACGAGCCGCCAGGTGCGAAGATGTCGACCGCCGCGGTGTTGATGTACGGCCGCACGGTGCGCGCGTTGCGCAACTTCACGCGGAGCTCACTGAACAAGGAGCCGGGCTGGCGCACGCCGCAAGACGAGCTGTCGACCGGCTATGAACCGACGACGTACGGGAAGGGGCAGTGATGAGCGATCTGGTGGAGATGAACTGGGATCCGATCACGCGGATCGTAGGCAGCCTTGGCATCTACACGAAGATCGATTTCAAGAATCGCCAGGTCGTCGAAGCGAAGTCGACGTCGTCGATCTTTCGCGGCTACAGCGTGTTCATGAAGGGCAAGGAC
>CAZDGY010000442.1:0-5767 GCA_964504685.1 uncultured Kofleriaceae bacterium
TACTCGCCCGTGCCCGAGCACGCCGCCGCGCTCGCGACCGCGGGCAGCGCCTTACTCGGGAAGGTCGAGCCGAGGCCGGGCAACGCGAACGATTGGCCCGGTCCGAACGCCTTGCCGGTGTTCGGATAGACCATCCACTTCGACGTGCCGATCGTGTCGTCGCCGCAGCCGCCGGTCAGCACGAGGTCGGGCTTGCCGTCGCCGGTGAGGTCGACGAGTGCGTAGCTGTACTCGCCATCGCCCGTGCACGCCGCGGTGCCAGCGGCTGCCGAGAAGGTCTGCGTCGGATAGGCGCCGCCGAGTCCGGGCAACGTGAACGACGTGCCGCCTGCGAAGCCGCTGCCGGTGCCGAAGAACACGGTCCACTGCGACGTGCCGATCGTTGGATCGCCGCAGCCTTGGGTCAGCACGAGATCGAGCTGACCATCGCCGTCGAGATCGATCGTCGTGTAGCTGTACTCGCCATCGCCCGTGCATGCTGCTGCGCCCGCGGTTTGCGGAAACGTGAGCGTCGGGTATGCGCCGCCGAGGCCGGGTAGCGCGACCGACATCCCGGGCGTGAAGCCGGACGAGCCGCCGGGGTAGACCATCCACTTCGAAGCGCCGATCGTCGGATCGCCGCAGCCTTGGGTGAGCACGAGATCGCGCGTGCCGCTGCCATGTAGATCGAGCGTCGCATAGCTGTACTCGCCATCGCCCGAGCACGCCGCGGTGCCGGCCATCTGCGGAAATGCCATCGTCGGATAGCCGCCACCGAGCCCGGGCAGCGCGAAGTCGGCCGACGCCGCAGCGACGCCGGTTAGATCACACGTCGGGCCGATAGTCGGACCGTCGGGCGTGGTCATGTTGGAACCGCCGCACGCGGCGAGCAACGAGATCGCGAGAGAGCTACGCATACCGGCTCCGGACGCTCGATGTGCGATAGCAGTCGCAAGTCGGCTCATCGCGGCAGGCGGCGGCAGCGGCGCGGAGCACCACCGCGATCCGTGGTCACATGACCGCATGAAAGTCTTAGCCGTGCCTGTAGTTGCGGCCGCTGCGCTCGCGTGCTCGGTCGCCGGTGCGGAGCCGGCGCCATCTGGCCCGCGCGACGAGGATGTCGCCTCGAGCCTCACGATCCTGGGCTCGGTCGGCGCGGTGTTTCTCGTCGGTGCCGCTGGCAATCACACGTCGGCCGAGTGGAAGCCCGCCGCGGCCGAGCTCGCCGGCGCGGTCGTCGCACCCGCGATCGGCCACATCTATGCCGGCGATTGGCTGTCGCCCGGTCTCGGCATGCGCGTCGCAGGTGCCGGCCTGCTGGTCCTGGGCGCGTACAATTGGTCGCGGCCATCCGGCAACTCGTCGCAGATCGAGCTCTCGCCCGTCGGTGGCATGCTGATCGCCGGCGGTCTCGTCTCGCTCGCGACCGGTGTGATCTACGACATCGCGACGTCGCGCCGCGCCGTCCGCCGCTACAACCGCGAGCACGCCACGATCGTGCCGACCGCGCTGGCGACCGCGACTGGCGTGGCGCCCGGGTTGGCGCTCGCCGGCGGGTTTTGACCTGAGATCACCGGCTTGGCGCATCGTAGATTCCTGCAACGCGCGGCCGCGGTGGTTGTCCAACCCGCGTGATCCGGCGAACCGTCCTGGCGGCGCTGTCTGCCGGAGCCGAAGCCGGCGACGATGCGGTCGCGAGGCAGACCATCGCGCGCGCCGACCCGTTGTTGCGCGGACCGGCGCGCCGCCGACTCGAGCACGCGCTGATCGATGCCGCGTTGGTGTCCGGCGGGCTGGTCAGCGCCGCCGATCCGAGCGCGGTGCGCCACGTCCAGCAGGTCGCGGCGCTGACGATCTCGGGGCGCTACGAGGTCGACGCGACGGATCGCGCCGGCGTGTCGGAAGCGTTTCGCGCGCTGCCGCGAGCGTATGTCCCGCGCTTACCGATCGCGACGATCTTCGCGGCGCTGTCGGTCGTGTGCGTCTGCGCCACCGCGTGGTTCGCGGTCCATCACCGATCTCATCACTCGCGGATGTCATCGCCGCCCGGCACCGGCGCGTATCTCACCGGCGGCGTTCCGGCATACGACCGCGGGCTCGCCGAGCTGTTCATCGGCGATCTCGCCGATCTCTCGGTCACCGGCGATCACGATCGCCACGGCGATAACTCGGACGACCCGACGATCTATGGCGCGAGCGCGGATCACGATCCCGAGCATTGGCAACCCGAGCGCGTGTCGTTGCTCAGGCGATTGCGCGAAGCCCCGGAGATCGCAGCGCACGGGCCGGAGCTGGTCGCCGCGTGGAACGACATGCTGACCGCGCTCGACCATTGGCTCGACGAACCGCTGCACGCGCGCGGTTACCACGATGCCGAGACCGAGCTCAGGCTCGCCGCCCATGCGGTGTCGGATCAGTTCGCCGCGCTCGGCGTCGGCTATTACGTCGAGGCGAGCGTGTTCATCGAACATCACGCCGCGCACGCTGCGTTGCTCGCGTATCGCGTCGAGCGCGTGTCGTTCGTTCAAGCCGGCGACAAGCGCCATCGCGTTCTCGAGCTGCGCCGCCTCGACCCGCTCGATGTCGAGCACCCGCTGCTCGGTATGGAATCGAGTGACGCCGGCGATCCGATGGTGCTGCTCGATCAAGTCGACGAGTTCACGGTCCACAAGCTCGAGCCCGTGGTCAGCGGTGGCGATCCGTACCAGCTCGGCGACGGCGACTGGTTAGCGACGTCGAACGGTCATCGGCTCGCAGCCGCGGCCGGCGCTGCGGTCCGCCGCGAGCTCGTCGGGCGCGATCTGGTTTCGGTCGTCGCGACCGGCGTGCGTCACCACGAGGCGCAGCACGCGTTCGATGCCGAGCGCGACGATGCGCTGTCGATTCCGCCCGCGCTGCGCATCAACCGCGCGGTCGTCACCGATCCATTCGTCCGCCGCACGAACGCCGAGCTGTCCGCGTACGCGAGTCAGATCGCGAGCGAGCGGGTCGCACCGCAACTCGCGCTGTGGAATCTCGCGAGCCACGCGTTCAACCACCATCACGAAGGCAGCCCCGAGGCGATCGCCGGCGCGGTCGTGATCGAAGCACTCGCGAAGCGCTTCGGCGTGGTCGGCAACGGTCGGCTCTACAATCGCGGCCGGCTCGATCGCGACCAACTCGCCGCGCTCGCCCTCCCGTTGACCGCGGTCCCCGACGACCAACTACGCGAGGCCGCTCGGGCGGTGTGGTCGCAGCTCTATGGCGAGCCCTACGAAACCATCGTTGATCAGCCCGTGGTCGACGACGCACATGAATGACGCTAGGCTTTAGCCATGAAGTTCTTCGTCCGTGCCATCGCCACCGGGTTCGCCTTCGCGCTCGGATCGGCACTGTTCCGCAAGATCGCGCCGCAGATCGGTCTCGACGACAAGAAGCGCGCCGAGAACAGCGTCGCCGCTACCGACGCCGCGACGAACCCGTCACTGCACTAGCCCACCTAATCGCACACTCGGCCCCGAGCGCAACGGACCGATCGGCTGTCCGGCGAAGCAAGGACCGCCGACTCCTCAGCGCGAGGGGCGCCCGCTTGCGGGCCGTTTTCTTCCGATTCTGCGGGCATCGCCTTGGGTTTTGCGGAACACTCCAAACGAGTGGAGTCGTCGAACCTCGCACCGGGCCTACTGCTCGCGATGCCTCAGCTCGCCGACCCGAACTTCTCGCGCGCGGTCGTACTCATGATCGAGCACAGCGAGGAAGGCTCGTTTGGCTTGGTGATCAACCATCCGAGCCCGATCAAGGCGACCGAGCTGCTCGAGAGTCTCGAGATGAGCTGGCGCGGCGAGGATTCGGCGGTCGTCTGGGCCGGCGGTCCGGTCGCCCCGAACACGGGCTGGGTGCTACACGAACCGGTCGGTCATGCCGTGCCCGGGATCGGCGGCACGATCGAGATCACGTCGACGATCTTGTTGTCGACCTCACCGGATCGCCTGCGCGCGATCGCGAGCGCGCCGCCGCGCAACGTTCGGCTCTTGCTCGGCTACTCCGGCTGGGGCCCCGGCCAGCTCGCGGCCGAGATGTCGCGCGGCGCGTGGCTGCACACATCGGCCGAGCCGCAGCTGATCTTCGAGACCCCCGCCGACACGATGTGGGACGTCGCGATGCGAACGCTCGGGATCAATCCCGAGAGCTTGTTCACCGGCCGCGGCGTCAATTAACGAACCGACGAGTCGGGCGAGCTCGGCGAGATCGTGCCAGCGTTCGACAGCATGCCGACGACGTGGATGTAGCCGGCCCCACCGCCGCCGCCGCCGCCACCGATGCCGATGCCGCCCATCCCGCGCGAGCCATCCGCGGCCGCGGTGCCCCCTGCCGCGCCAGCGCCGCCATCGCCGCCGAATGAAGAACCGTTGGCACCGCCTGCGGCCGGCGTCGTCGGTTTGGTCAAGTCGGGATCGAGGCCGGGATTGCCCACGGTGAGGCCGTCGGTGCCCTCGCCGCCGCCACCGCCGTTCGCGATCACGATTCCAGACACCTTCAGCATCGGTGCATCGAGCACGATCAGGCCGCCCGACCCACCACCGGCGCCACCGGCGCCGCTGGCTCCAGCAGCCGATCCGCCGCCACGCGTTCCGGACGCGTTGACCTGACCTGCGATCGTGACCGACGTACCTGCGACGAGCGCGATCGCACCGCCGCCCTGACCGCCGGCGGTCGGATTGGCGCCGCTGCCGTTGCCACCCGCGCAGCCACCGCGCAGCGAGGTCGGCGTGATCGCGGCGGGCGGAATCCCACCGATCGCGCCGGCCGAACCGCCGCCGCCGTTGCCGCCGACACCACCGAAACTGCCGCCATAGCTGCCAGCGAGCATCACCGGCGGCGTGCCCGCGATGCAGTCGCTCGGATCCGCGCCCGCACCGACGGTCGTTCCGTTATGGCTCGCGACATCGATCCCGCCATCGGCTTCGACCGTGATCATCGTGGTCGCGACCAGCGCGACTGGCCGCGAACCGGTGGCGGTGCCCAACGCGCTGATCGTGATCGTGCCGGCGGCGACGACGCATACGTCGACGAAGTCGGGTGAGCAGTACACGCTCGCGCCCGGGTCGGTGGAGATGCTCTGTGCAGAGACAAAGTTGATCGTGTTGGTCGGCAGCGCGGCGAAGCAGAAGCGCGTGTAGCCGTCGCCGATGCAATTGGCCGCGTCGATCGGCGGCGAGTCCATGCCCGCGGCATCGACCGCCGAGCGCTCGCACGTCATCGATGCGGGCGAGCACACGAGGTCCGCCGGACATTGCGTCGAGTCATCGCAACGGCTGCCGGTCGCCGGATTCGACGAATAGCAGGCCGCTACGAGAGCCGTCGTGGCGACGGCAAACCGGAACATCACGCGATCATATCGGGTCTGGCGAAACCGTGCCGCAGCTCATCGCGATGCCATCCGCACGACTAGATCGACGTTGTGCCCGGTGTCGTCACGCCGCCGTTGCGCACGACCGTGCCGTGGATGCCGATGAGCCCGGCGCCGCCACCGCCACCCCCGCCGCCCGCACCGTCACCGGGGGTCCCGGCCGCCCCCTTGCTGCCGTTCTTCGTGGCCCCAGCCGAGCCGGCGCCGCCATCGCCGCCGAACGTCGAGCCACCACCACCGCCGCTCGCCGGGTTCAGCGGTGCGCCGGTCGACGGATCGGAGCCAGCGACGCCGGCCGATGTGCCATCGCCGCCTTCCCCGCCGCCGCCGCCGTTCGCCATTACGATGCTGCCGACTTCGATCATCACGGTCGGCGCGTCGAGCACGATCATCCCGCCC
>CAZDGY010000443.1:0-5766 GCA_964504685.1 uncultured Kofleriaceae bacterium
CGCGCCACTCTTCGCAGGCGCGGATACCGCGCGCGGTGCAGCGTGATGGTCGGGCGCAGCGCTAGCCGCGAGGGGAATCGAAGAGAAAGCGAGCAACATTAGAGTTTTCATTGGAGCCTCCGTGTGCAACGTACGCGCCGCCGATCGGCAGTTCGAGTCGCTCAACAGTTCGCCACATTCGTAGCTGTCGCGCACACCGCGCGGCTCTGACACGGCGAAATCATGACGGTTCTCACATGGAGTTGGGCCGCGAGGCGTCCCGTGGGACGATGCCGGCGATGAAACCACCCGCATGGCTCGTCGTCGTGCTCGTGGGCGCTGCGATCGGCTTGGTGTTCGCCGGCGTGTCGACCTACGACTTCGTTCAGCATCTCGACCGGCAAGAGCACAGCCTGCATTGCTCGTTCATCCCCGGGATGAGCCACGGCACCGGCGAAGCATCCGGCTGTCAGGTCGCGATGATGAGCTCGTACTCGTCGGTGTTTCGCTCCCGCATCTGGGGCGGAGTGCCCATCGCGTTGCCGGCGATGTCGGTGTTCGCATTCCTCGGTTTCTACGCGCTCGACTTGCTCGTGACGCGACGCAAATCGGATCGCCGGGCGACCGGCTTTCTCCTGCTCGCCACATGTCTGCCGGCGGCGATGTCGCTGCTGATGCTGTCGATCTCGCTGACCAAGCTCGGCACGACGTGCACGCTGTGCGTGTGCATCTATACGGCGAGCACGCTGTGCCTCGTCGGCGCGATCTTGGGCTACCGGCGCGCGGTGCGTGGCGAGTCGGTCGGATCGGCGAAGTCGCGCGGTGATTCGTCGGAGCTGCTCGAAGTTCCGGCGAGCACGTCCAATGGTCTGCTCGGCGGGATGTTCGGCGTCGGCGTCGCGTTCGTCGCGATCCCGATCGGGCTGTACTTCGCGATGGCGCCCGACAACTCGAAGTTCATCGGCACGTGCGACTCGCTGCCGAAACCCGACGACACCTACGGCGTCATGGTTCACCTCGCGAAAGGTGGGCCCAATGCCGCGCCCGCGCTCGAGATCTTCGATCCGCTGTGCCCGTCGTGCAAAGCGTTCGAGACCCGGCTGGCAGCGACCGGCATGGCCGACAAGCTCGATCGCAAGGCGATCCTGTTTCCGCTCGACAGCACGTGCAACTGGATGGTCCCCGAGGTCACGCATCCCGGCGCCTGCACGATCAGCGAAGCGGTGTTGTGCGCCGGCGATCGCGCGCCCGACGTGATCGCGTGGGCGTTCGAGGTCCAAGACGAAGTGCGCACGCAGACCAAGGCCGATCCGACCGCGGCGGCTCGCATGGTCAAGCAACGGTTCCCCGAGCTCGCCACATGTGTCGGCTCGCCCGAAGCGAAGTCGAAGATCAACAAGTCGCTGCGCTGGGCGGTCGCGAACAACATCCACGTCCTGACGCCGCAGCTGTTTATCGACAACACGAAGCTGTGCGACGAGGACGTCGACCTCGGGCTCGAATACGCGTTGACGATCATGCTCGACCGCCACGCGAAGGGGACGCTCGCGGCGATCCCAGCGGCCGGCACGCCCGCGCCCGTGCCTGCCGACACGAAGCCCGCGCCGCCGCCCGAGACCAAACCCGCGCCGCCGCCCGAGACCAAACCCGCGCCGCCGCCCGAGACCAAGCCGACGCCGCCTCCGGACGAGACCAAACCGGCTCCGACCGATAAGCCGGTGACGTCGCCCTCCGAGACACCGCCGGCGAGCTCGCCGAGTGGATCAGCCGAAGGGAGCGCACCATGACCGGACTACGCATCGCGATCGTCGCCGTGTTGCTCGCGATCCCCGCGACCGTCACCGGCATGTGGGTCCACTCCGCCGAGACTCGGCTCACCGAGCTATCCGCGACCGCGACCGACTCCGCGCCCGTCGCCGCCGCGTCCGATGTCGGCTACTGCAGCCCCGGCCTCAAGCGAATCCTGCGCCGCGTCCTGATGAGCTGCGGACTCGTCGGCAACGGCGTCACGCGCGGCTGCCAGCCGGTGCAGGCGAAGAACGTCGCGACGATGAGCGGCACGGACTTCAACGCGCTGTTCAAACCGATGAAAGAGCGCGGCGGCATCGTCCAGTTCGATCTCGACAAGTCGGAGCTCGATCCGGGCGCGCTGAAGCTCATCGATCAGACGTTCGCCGATCAACGCGGCGCGAGCTGGTTCTTCGTCGTCGCGCGCTCGTCGCCAGAGGGCTCGGTCGAGCACAACCGCGACCTGTCGAAGGCGCGCGCCGAAGCGGTGATGACCCACCTGCGCTCGCAGTTCAAGGATCCCGATCTCGACAAAGAGGTCGGCATGCTGTGGCTCGGCAAGGAGTACGCTCAGCTCGAGGCCGAGTTCTGCGAGTGGAAGCGCAGCTCGGGCGAAAAGTGCGGACCCGAAGAGATCAACCGGAGCGCGTTCATCGCATGGATCGACTGTCAGCTCTGATCATCGCCGTCGTCGCCGCCGCCGGGTGCGACTCGAAACAAGCCGAGCAGACGCCGTCGCGCACCGACGTCGTCAAGTCCGGCGCCCACGTCAAAGCGACCGACGTCGAGGCGTTCTGCGATGTCTACACCGCCGACGATAGCGGCCCCGAGCTGACGCTGCCGGAGCTCGTCGGCACGGTGCCGCCGCAACCCGCGGGCACGTGGCGCTGGCTCAACGTGTGGGCGACGTGGTGCGAGCCGTGCGTTGCCGAGCTACCGCGCCTCCAGCGGATGAAGGCCAAGCTCGCCGCAGGCGGCCGCAAGGTCGAGCTCGCGTTCGTGTCGATCGACGAGAAGGAAGACGACATCACCGCGTTTCGCAAAGCGCATCCCGACACGCCGGAGACCGCGCGACTCGCGAAGCTCGACAACCAAGGCACGTGGTTCTCGGCGCTCGGCGTGCAGCCGGCGACGCCGATCCCGTTGCACGTGTTCGTCAGCCCGGGCGGCCATATTCGCTGCGCTCGCGCCGGCGGCGTGAGCGATGCCGACTACGACAAGATCGACAAGCTGCTGTCGCAGTGACTCAGTCGGTCGTCGCGCGATCGTGGTCATCGATCCGCGCGGTCGTCGCGACTTCGAGGCGACGCGTGAGCTCGTCAGCGGTCGGCGGCTCGAGCGACGGCACCTTCCAGATCCGCAGCGTCCCATCGCGAGACCCGGTGACGAGCTCGTCCGGCTTTGGCCACGCCACGCGATCGACCGCGCCAGCGTGACCGCGCAACACGCGATGACGGCCGGTCTCGAGCTGCCAGACCCGAATCGTCTTGTCGTAGCTCGCGGTCGCGATCTCGCGGCTGTCCGGTGAGAACGCGAGGTCCATGACGAGATCGCCATGACCCTTGAGCACGCTGACGAGCGCGCCGTTCGCGCTCCACACCCGGACGGTCCGATCCCCGAGCGCGCCGGCGATCAGCTTGCCGTCGGGCGACGTGACGATGCGTTGCAGCTGACGGCCCTCGGTCGGCAGCTCGATGGTGTGGCCGCCATCGATGATCGCGATCGAGTTATCGCAGCGCGCGACGACGAGGTGATCGCCAACCGGGTCGAACCGGATGAAGTTCGTGCACACCGCAGCGCCGCCGCCGATCTGCGTGCGCGTGCCGTCCCGCGTGATCATCACTAGCTGGTCACCGATCTCGGCGGCGATTCGTCCGTCGCGCGCGATCGTCAGCTTGCGGATCGGCTCGGTACCGTCGACGAGCAGCGTGCTCGCCCCGGTCGTGACGTCCCACGCGCGTAGCGTGCCGTCGAACGAAGCGGAGTACAGCGTCTTGCTGTCGTGCGAGAACTCCAAGCGCGACAACCGGCCGCTGTGTCCGCGCAGCTGAAGCGGCGCACCGACGCGACGTCGCAACTCCATCGCGCCGACCGCGTCGGGCAGCGGCACGACGAGTAGCTCGCCATCCGGCGACGGCACTCCGATGCCGAGGCTGCGCGCGTCGGCCCACGAGAACAACGGCTCACGCGTTCCCCCTGCGAGATCCCAGCGCGACAGACTCGTCGGAGTTGCGACCAGCGCGTGATCGCCGGTGACGTCGAGCATCGCGATCTCCGCACCTTCGGTGAGAACTCGCTCGTCGCTGTGAGCGACCGGCCAGACGCGCAAGCTGCCATCGACGCTGGTCGTGACGACAAGCTTCTCGTCGGGCGAGAACCGCGCGCGATACACATCATCGTCGTGACCGGCGAGCTCGAGCGACGTGCCCGATGCGACGTTCCACAACCGCGCGGTACCGTCATCGCCCGCGGTGACGATCGACTTGCCGTCCGCGGTGAACTGGATCGAGTAAATCGCATCGCTGTGGCCGCGCAGCGTACGGGTCTGGCCGAGCGCGATGTCGACGAGCAGCAGCTCGGGCCGCGTGCCGGCGAGCGCAAGCGTGCGCATATCCGGTGACCATTCGATCGCATCGATCATCCCGTCGTAGTCGGCGAGCTTGTGCATCGGCCCACCGATGAAAGGCACGCCCCATACGGTCAGACCGTCGTGCACGATCGCGAGATCGCCTGCGGGCGAGACGCCGATGTATTTCACGGCGCGGTCGGTGTGAGCGATCACCCGCGGCGGACCGGTTTGCGCCGTGTCGAGCGCGACGACCTCGTTCGGCCCGACGACGCCGATGCCGTGCGTCCAGTCGTTGTTCGCGACCACGACCAGCATCGCGGCTTCCGGCCCGATCTGCTCGTGCGTCCCGTCTAGATCGACGACGTTCGCTGGCCCTGCCTCGTACTCGATCGCGACGCGCGTGCCGGCAGCATCGAACCGAATGCGGATCGGCGCACGTCCCCGCTGGAGCAACGTCCGCGACGCCGAGCCGTCGAGCGGCCACGCGACGACATCGCCGAGTGACCCCGCGGTCACCGCGAGCTTGCCGTCGGGCGAGAGCGCGAGCGCTACCGGCTCGGACCCGGTGTGCCCGAGCTCGCGGCTCGCTCCGGTTGCGACGTCGTAGATCCGGATGCTTCCGTCGCGCACGCTCGCCACGATCGAGCGCCCATCCGGCGTGAACCGCGCGTCGTACACCCAATCGCCCGGGCGCAAGACGTGACGCGCGACCCCGAGCGCGATCGCCTCGTCGACGACATCGACGACCTCGGAGCGATCGCGACCCGCGAGTGGATAAAGCTTCAGCCACGCGAGCGCCGCGGTCGGATCCTTGCGCAGCGATGTCTCGGCTTGGACCAGCACGAGCGCGTGCTTGCGATCCTCGGCGGAGGCTCGCGCATCTTCGGCACGTGCCCGTTCGGTTTCGGCGATATCGCGTTCGTCGACGACGCGACGGAACGACATCACGCCGACCGCACCCAGTGCGATCGCGCTGGCGAGCGCCATCAAAGCGACCCCGCGATGCTGCGCCAACTTGCGGCGAATCCGATGCCACGTCGTATACGCGTGTGCGCTGACCAGCTTGCCGGTTTGGTATCGGCGGAGATCTTCGGCGAGCTCGCGCGCGTCGGCGTAGCGCTTGGCCGGATCGCGCGCCATCGCCTTGCCGACGAGATCGACGAGCTCGGTCGGCGCATCGACGAGCGGCTTCGGTCCACCGGCGAGCACGCGACTGATCACAGCCTCCGGCGCATCCGGATGCTCCGACGACACCTCGTAGTATGGCGGCTTGCCGGCGAGTAGCTCGTAGAGCACCGCGCCGATCGCATAGACATCGACGCGCTCGTCGCACGCCTCGCCGCGCGCTTGCTCCGGCGCCATGTACGCCGGCGTGCCCGCGACGCGCCCCGAGATCGTGGAGGCGCTCGAGCCGGCGGCGACGCGTTCGC
>CAZDGY010000444.1:0-5754 GCA_964504685.1 uncultured Kofleriaceae bacterium
GCGAAGGCGGCATGGGCATCGTGTATTCGGCCTACGATCCGCAACTCGATCGCCGAGTCGCGATCAAGCTGCTCGTCGCCGACGCCGAGTCCGCAGAGGGCCGAGTTCGGCTGCTGCGCGAAGCGCAGGCGATGGCGAAGATCAACCACCCGAACGTCGTGACCGTCCACGAAGCCGGTGCGATCGACAATCAGATCTACGTCGCGATGGAGTTCTGCGACGGGGGCACGCTGCGCGACTGGGTCAATGCAAAGCCGCGAACGTGGCGCGAGATCGTCGACGTCTTCACGCAAGCGGGGCGCGGGCTCGCCGCCGCCCACGAAGCCGGGCTCGTTCATCGCGACTTCAAGCCGCACAACGTGCTGATGGCGCACGATGCCGTCGTGCGGGTCAGCGACTTCGGCCTGGCCGGGCTCGCCAGTGGCGCGGCCCCGGAGTTGCCCGAGACGAGCGACGAGCCGCCGACTCGGCCTTCCGTGCGTTCTACCCCGCTGTCGCAACAGCTGACGCGAACCGGTGCGGTGATGGGGACGCCGGCGTACATGTCGCCGGAGCAATTCGCCGGTGCGGTCGCGAACGAGCGCACCGATCAGTTCTCGTTTTGCGTCGCGCTCTACGAGGCGCTCTACGGCGCGCTGCCGTTCGGCGGCCTCACGGTCGGCGAGATCGCGGTGGCGGTCGCCGCGGGCAAGGTGTTGCCGGCGCCGGAGGGCTCGACCGTTCCGAGCTGGCTACGCGCCGTGGTGGTGCGCGGGCTCTCGACCAACGGCGACGACCGCTATGCCTCGATGCGCGAGCTGCTCGCGGCGCTCGGTCACGATCCGCGAGCTCGCCGCCGCCGGTTCGTGCTCGCCGGTGTGATCGCGAGCGCGGTGGTCGCCGGAATTCTGCTCGTCGTCGCGTTCGGTGGTCGCGGCGACCTGTGCGGTTCTGGCGCCGAGCGCAGAGCTGCGGCGTGGAACGGCGACCGCAGCGCGAAGTTGCACAGTGCATTCGCCGCGTCGGGCCGCAGCGGCGCGCTCGCGACGTTCGACAAAGCCAGCGCGATTGCGGATCGCTGGTCGGCGGGTTGGGAGCGCGGCTATCGTGACGCGTGCGAAGCGACGCAGGTTCGCGGCGATCAATCCGCGCACCTGCTCGATCTCCGCATGGATTGCCTGAACCGTCGGTTGAGCGAGGCAGCCGCGACGATCGACACGCTGTCGGGCGGCAGCGTCGATGCGGTCGACCATGCGATCGATGCGCTCGTCGCGTTGCCCTCGCTCGCGCCGTGCGCCGATGCGACCGGGCTGCTCGCTGCCATTCCGCCTCCCGACGCGGCTAGCGCCGAGAAGGTCGCGCGGATTCGCTCCGATCTGGATCACGCGGGCAGCGAGGTTCGCATCGGCCACAGTCGGCCAGCGCTCGATCTCGCGACCAAGGCGCTCGTCGCGGCGCGGGCGAGTGGTTACCCGCCGCTGGTGTCGGAGGCATTGCTCGTGGTCGGCGGCGCGCAGCACGATCTCCAGGACCCAGCCGAGGTCAGCACCCTGCGCGAGGCGACGCATGGCGCGTTGCGCGACGGCGCGACCGGAACGTTCATCGATACGTCGGTGCTGCTCGTCGCGGCGCTGATCCGTCAGACCTCGAGCTACGACGAGGCGTCCGAGATTGCTGCGATCGCCGGCGCGACGGTCGACCATGCGCGCGTCACGGGCGAGCCGGCATCGCGAATCGAAGCCGCGATCGGCTTGGTCGCGCTCAAGCAAGGCCATGTCGCCGACGCGCAGCAGCACTTCGAGCGCGAGCTCGCGATCGCGCGCCGTGACTTGCCCGCCGACCACCCCGCGATCGCCGACGCGATGTCGTACGAGATGTCGGCGCTAACCGGGCTGGGGAAGTTCGCCGAGGCGGAGCAGCTAGGACAGCGCGCGGTCGCGCTGCGCGAGGAGACCTATGGCAAAGATCATCTGAAGGTCGCGCAGGCGTTGAACGATCTCGCGATCGTGTACCGCCGACAGGGCAAGCTCGCCGCCGCGCGGCGGATCTACGAGCGCGTGCTGACGTTCTGGACGACGAACTACGGCGCCGACTTTCCCGACGTCGGCACGACCCTCACCAACATGTGCGCGGTCGACGACGATCACGGAGACACCGCGCTCGCGATCGACGAGTGCAAACGCGCGCTCGCACTGCTCGATAAGCGGTTCGGGACCGATTCGATCCAGACGGTCGAGGCGGTGATCGGGCTCGGGGTTTCATGGATGGACGCCGACGACTTCGCGAACGCACGGTCAGCGCTGGAGCGTGGCGTCCGGATCATCGAAGCGGCGCACGGTCACGACCATCCGATGCTGGCGAGCCCGCTAGCGATGCTCGGCGCGATCGCGAACTCGCAGCAGCGTTACGACGACGCCGGGCCGTTGTTTCAGCGCGCGATCGCGGTCGCCGAGAAAGCCTACGGTCCGGACCATCCCGACGTCGCGGACTACGAGATCGACTATGCGATCACGTTCAAGAAGCAGCATCGCTACGACGACGCGATCGCGCTGCTCCGGCGCGCGCTTCCGATCGAGGAAAAGGCGTACGGCGCGAATCACGTCAACATCGCCAAGTTGCTCGTCAACCTCGCGCACCTGCAAGAGGCCAAAGACGACATCGCAGGCGCGTTGGCGTCGTACACGCGCGCGCTCGCGGTCCTCGATACGATCCCCGACAAAGACGCGGCGATCGAAGGCTACGTGTTGAGCGGCATGGCCGGGCAGCTGGTCTCGCTCAAGCGCGCCAAAGAGGCGATGCCTTTGCTCGAACGCGCGCTCGCGATTCGCAGCGCGAGTAAGGACGACCGGCTGATCGCGGAGACGATCTATACGCGGGCGCTCGCTCACGATGCGCTTCACGAACGCACCGCGGCCGTTGCCGACGCCCGCACCGCGATCGCCGAGTACCAGAAAGCGAACGACCCGGCCGATGCCGCGGAAGTCCGCACGTGGTTGGCGCATCACTGAGCTGGCCCGTAAACGGGGCCCCTCGGCCTAAGGATTCGGCCGTCCTTCGCTACGCGCGGACAGCCGATCGATCGCTTGGCCTCGCGGCTTACTCGTCGTCGCTGGTGTCGTCGCCGGCGAGCCTGCGCAACTTCTTCTGCAAGCCGAACCGCGACAGACCGAGGAGCCGCGAGGCGACGGTCTGATTGCCGTTCGCGCGCGTCATCGCCGCCGAAATGTATGCGTGCTCGGTCGCATGGATCGCCGGCTTGAGCCGGAGGTCTTCGCCGAGCTGTGGCTTCGCGGGCTCGGGGCGCGCTGCCGCCGACGCGATCGCCTCGGGCAGATCGGCGACATCGATCACATCGCCGCCCATCGCGACGCCGCGGGCGAGCGCGTTCTCGAGCTCGCGGACGTTGCCCGGCCATCGATGCTGAGCGAGCGCCCGTTGCGCTCCGCGCGTTAGCCGCGGCGGTTTCTTGTTCGCGCACAGATGTGCGAGCAGCGCGTCGACGAGCAGCGGCACGTCGCCATCGCGTTCGCGCAGCGCCGGCACCGGCACCGTGATCACTTCGAGCCGGAACCGCAGGTCTTCGCGGAACCGTCCCGCCGCGGACAGCTCGGCAAGCGAGCGCTGACTCGCCGCGATCACGCGCACGTCGACCTTGCGCGTCGTCGAATCGCCGACGCGACGGATCACGCCGTCTTGCAACACGCGCAGCAGCTTTGCTTGCATCGCCGGCGCGGTGTCGGCGACCTCGTCGAGAAACAACGTGCCGCCATCGGCGACCTCGAACAGGCCGCGGCGATCGCGATCGGCGCCGGTGAACGCACCGCGGACGTGACCGAACAGCTCGCTCTCGAGCAGCGCTTCGGGCACCGCGCTGCAGTTGATCGCGACGAACGGGGCGGCGCTGCGCGGGCCGTTGTCATGCAACGCGCGCGCGACCAGCTCTTTTCCGACGCCGCTCTCGCCGATCACGACGACCGGCAGCGCGGTCGTCGCGGCGCGATCGATGACACCGAGCATGCGCAAGACCGCGGGTGATTGGCCGACGATCCGGTCGTAGCGATGACGGAGCCGGTCGCGATCGGGGAGATCTGCTTTGACTCGCGCGAGCTCGGCATCTCGATCGGCGAGGTCGGCCGACAGCCGCGCGTTGAGCTCGTCGACTTCGCGGGTCGAGCGTCGCAGATCGTCGTTGAGCCGGGCGTTCTCGATCGCGATCGCCGCGATCTCGGCGAGCTCGCCGAGCACGCTCGCCGCAGCGTCGTCGAACGCGCCTCCGCGGAAGCGATGGTCGACGTAGATGCAGCCGGTGACCGCGCCGCGCTGACGCAGTGGAACGGCGAGTACCGAGCGCAGGCGGAGCGCCGCGACCGAGGCGGCCGCGCCAAACCGCTCGTCGACCCCAGCGTCGACCGTCATCACCGGCTCGCCGGTTTGCGCCGCGCGCTCGGCGATCGAGCGGCTGACCGAGAGGGCTTCGGCGTTCGAGCCGGTTTCGAGATCCGCGGCGGCGAAGTTGCGCGATACGACGGGAGCGAGCTCGCCGTGTTGGCGTAGCAGCAAGAACCCGCGCTCGGCCGCGGTGAGCTCGATCGCGGTGTCGATGACCTCGTCGAGAATGCGTTCGACGTTTGGCTCGGAGTTGAGCCGGCGCGACAGCGCGAGCAGGCGGCGGAGCAACGGCGGATCGCCGCCCTGCGTGGTCCGCGGCGCGGCGGTCGGCGGCTCGCCGGGGAGACGCGCGAGGTCTGGATCGCCGGCGAGCGCGGCGCGAAACGCCGGCGCGGCAGCCGCCACCATCGCCATGTGGGCGCCGCGCGCACGCTCGGCCTCGGCGCGTGCGAGCTCGCCATCGTGTGCGCGATGCCCGAGCTGCGCCGCGATCGCATGACCGCGAAACGCACGTTCGAGCCGATCGGCAGTGTCGGCTCGAGTCGCCGCGTCGGCACACGCGCGCGCGAGCAGCCCGAGCTCGTCGCTGTCGCGCAGCGCCGGGACCTCGCCGGTGCGGCGCGTGTCGAACGCGCGCAACGCGTAACGGCCGCGCGCGAGTGTCCAACGATCGCGATCGTCGTCGCTCGCGCACAGCGTCGCGACGTCGGCCTTGACGCGATGACCGGCTTCGGCGAGCGCGATGTATGCACTCGCTTGCGCGTGGGCATCGCCGCCCTCGACGCCGATCGCAAGCGCGTCACGGTAGCAGCGTTCGGCGCCGGCGTCATCGCCGAGCCGATGCCGCGCGTTGCCGAGCACGAGTTGCGCGAACGCGCGTAGATGAGGAGCACCATCGGCGCGAGCAACTGCGGCCTCGGCAGCGGCGCGCGCGTCCTCGGCTTGGCCGACCGCGAGCAACGCATCGCCGCGGTTGAGGTCCGCAGCGACTTGCTCGGTCGTCGCGCCGAGCTCGGCGAACACGCGGCCGGCGGCGGCCAGTCGCGGCAACGCTTCGCTCGCGCGTCCACGTTCGGTCAATGTCGTGCCGAGGTTGAGCTCGGCGACCGCAGCCGCGTGGACCTCTCCGACGTCGGCGAGTCGGCGCACCGCCTCGCGATAGCGATCGCTCGCGAGCGCGAGCTGACCGCGTTGCTGAGCGACCATCCCGCGCAACGACAGCGCCCGGCCCACGGTCGCGTCGTCGCCGACCGACGCACCGCCCACCTCGAGAGCCGCGAACCCGCGGTCGGCGTCGTCGAGGTCGCCGAGGTAGAACGCAGCAAGCCCGGCCGCCTCCGCGCGCAGCCCGGCGAGCGGCGCGGCGCCTCGGGTCGCGACCGCACG
>CAZDGY010000445.1:0-5749 GCA_964504685.1 uncultured Kofleriaceae bacterium
TCTTTGCCGAGTAAGGCGGTTTGGATCGCAATCGAACGGTTCCTCGAGCGCGGCGCGACCCGGCAAGCGGCCTGGCAAGCGATCGCGAAGCGACTGCCCGAGATCCTCGATCGGATGACCGGCGCGCAGATCGCGACCGCGGTTAGCGCGACCGCCGTGCTGTGCGATCGCGGAGCGCTCGCCGAGGTTCGCGCCGGATTCGAGCCGCACGTTGCGGAGATTCCCGATGGCCGGCGCGTGCTCGATCGAACGCTCGGCGCGATCGAGCGCTGTGCCGCGCGCCGCGATGCGCTCGGCGACGTGGCCGCCGCGCTCAAGCTGGTAAGGTGACGGCGTGAAGCTCGCGCTCGCGCTTGCGCTCGCGGCATGCGGCAGTAAGTCCGCGCCGATCCCCGCCGTCGCCACCCTGAAGGGGGCGCTTCGAGTCTCGATCACTGTACAAGCGCCGGGCATGCCGGCGACGGACGTCGAGACCGGGGTCGTGAACCCACTCGAAGACGTCACCGCGCAGATCGCCGGCATCGCTGCGATCCGCAGCGAGAGTCGCGAAGGGCTCGGTCGCATCGAGCTCGCATTCGACGATGGCGTCGACCGCGACACCGCGATGAGGGACGTGCACGCGCGGCTGGAGTCAGCGGTGCGCCTCTTGCCGACCACCGTGGCGCCGCCGGCGGTGAGCGATGCATGGCCGGTCGACGGCGCGGTGCTGCGCTACACGGTGCAGTCGACCTCGCTTCCGCTGACGCAGCTCACCGAGCTCGCTGAACACACGATCGGCCAGGTGTTCGCGACCGTGCCCGGGGTCGTCGGCGTCGACACCTGCGGATCGCCCGGCGGCACCTCGATCGAAGTCGACAGCGTTGCGCTCGCCGGCGCCGGGATCAGCCTTCCCGAGCTCTCCCGCGCGCTGACGTCCGTGATCTCGCAGGTGACCCCGATGGCCGGAGACGAGCCGTTCGATTTCAGCGCACTGAGATCCACGGTGATCGCGGTGCGCAGCGGAACCCTCGTGCGCCTGGGCGACGTCGCGATCGTCAACAGCACCGACGCAACGCAGAGCTGCTTCGCACTGGACGAGCACGGCGTGAGGGTGATCGAAGGCGTCGTGTACGCCCAACGCGGAGCCGATCCGAAGGACGTGCGCGACCGAGCGCTCGGTGCACTCCCCTCGATCAAGGCGTTGCTGCCTTCGGCGGCTGACCTCCGCGTGATGCCGACCGACAAACCGAGCGCGCTGCTAGGCATCGCGACCGACGCCGCCGATGGCTCCTCGCTACCGAGCAAGAGCACCCGGCTCGAAGAGGCCGCTCACGAAGCCGCCGCCGCCGGCGCGGACCACCTCGTCATCGCTCGAGGCGATCGCGCGCTCGGCACGGGCGTCGCGCGGGACGAGATCGAGCTCCGGATCTGGCCGCGCACGGTCGAAGCGGCGGTGCTCGCGCGGTTACAGAGGGTGCCGGGGTTGTTGTTCGCACCGTCGGGAGCGCACGTCGTCGCGATCCGCGGACCCGACCTCGCCGTGCTGCATGATCAGGCGCTCGTACTCGCGAAACGGTTGACCTCCGTCCGCGACACGATCGTGCTCGGCCCAACCGACGGCGGACAGGAGTTGCGGACCGAGGCCAAGATCGACCGCGCGAAGGCCGCGGATTTGAACGTCGCGATGAGCGACGTCAGCGCGACGCTCGCAGTGCTGTCCGGCGACCAGCGCATCGGCACCGTCGCGCGCGGTAACCGCTCGGTCGACGTGACGCTGCGCATGCACGATCCGGCAAACGATCCTTCGACCCTCGATCACGTGTTCGTGCGGAGCGCGGCCGGCGCGCTCGTGCCAATGTCCGCGATGGCGATGTTCGAGACGGTGCCGGTACCGCGGGCGATCCGGCACGTGAATCGGCAACGGACGGTCGGCGTACGTGTCGTCGCGAGCGGTAAAGCGCTCGATGATGTGAACAAGCTCGCGGCGGCGCTCGAGCTGCCGGCCGGCTACATCGTCACGGTCGAATAGTTAGCGCGTGAGGCTCGCAGGATCGGTCACGCCGACGTCCGGAAAGCCCGCCTTGACCGCGGTGTCCATCGCAGCGATCAGCGATTGATACGCGATCGGATGCGCGTCACTGCTCAGCGCGGCGATCATCACCGGCACCGGATCCGCGGTCTTGAGATCTTTGAGCGTCGTCTCGAGCTGCGCCCAGCCGTAGTCCTCGCCGCGCGGGATCCTCGTGATCGTGCGCTCGGGATACGACGTCACTTGCACGTCGTCAGCTTCGATCAACACGCCGACCCACGGCGGCTCGGTCTTGATCGTCGCTTCACCGCCTTTCTGCGGCTCGTTGCGCAGGTGCGCGACGTTCACCCACGCCGCGGTGACGAGCAGAAACGCGGTCAAGCAGCTCATCACGTCGATGAACGGCACGATGTTGAGATCGACGTTGACGGAGCCCTTGGAGCCCGAGCCTAGAGATGACGCCATGGCCACGGAGACACGCGCGGTCTCGGCGGGTTGCGTCGGCTAAGCGAATTGCGCGGCGTGCCACGCGGGCAGCTCGCGCAGCGACGCGAGCACGCCATCGGCATGACCGAGCCGCTCGGCGGGATCGCTGCCGGTCGCGACCGCGCACACCACCGCACCACACGCGCGAGCAGCGGCGATGTCGTGCGTCGTATCGCCGACCACGACGACCTCGCTCGCCGGGACACCCGCGCGTTCGATCGCGCGCGCGACGAGCTCTCCGCGCACCGCCGAGTCGCAGCCGTAGCCCCCGACCTCGAACCAGCCATCGAGCCCCGCCGCCGCGAGCTTGGCTTCGGCGCCAGCGCGCACGTTGCCAGTCGCGATCCCGAGGCGCGTCCGCGGCTTGAGATAGCCGAGCTCTTCGACCGCGCCGTCGAGCACGCGCACGCCCCCGGCAGCGAGCCGGGCGCGCAGATGTGGCAGATACGCGTCGAGAAATGCGGCGCGCTCGGACTCCGACGCCGGCCGGCCAAGCCGCGCGATGAAGATCTCGTCGATCAACGCCGGATCGGTCTTGCCGCCGTAACGCATGCCGCGGCTCGCATCGGCGACGCCGTGTTGCGCGTGCATCACCGCATCGAACGCGGCGCGCCCGCTGCCGTGGGCATCGAGCAGCGTGCCGTCGATATCGAACAGGTAAAGAACGCCCTTACTTGGCACTGCACTTGGGATCGCGCGAACAGCGCGCCGCCGCATCGATCAGGCCGTCGAACGTGTCGCGCATCGCCCACGCCTTGTCCTTGAACGAGGCGATCGAGCTAGCGCGCAAGAGGCCGTTGCCGAACGCGTCGCGCACGCCTTTGCACGCGCCCGCTTGCTCGAGCTTCAACGCGGTGCCTTCGTAGACGCGAAAGCACTTCTCGAAGCCCTTGGGATCGCGACCGGTGATCTGGTCGTTGTAGACCGGCGCGCCGAGCTCGATCGCATCGTTGATCTGATGGATCGTCTCGACGATATCCTGCGCGTGGCAGCCGTCCCACACGCCGAGCTCGTGGTGCGGCACCTCGCGGCGTGGCGCCTTGGTCTCGGACTCGCTGCTGCCTTCTTCCTCTTCGCCTCGGCTCTTCGTCGCCTTCGCGAACTCCTCGACGCTGACCGGCGCCGGCAGATGCGCGACGAGCCCGCGCAGATACTTCGACGGCACCGCGATGTTGATGTTCTGGCCTTGCGGCTGGATGCCCATCGTGACGCCGACGACCTCGCCCGCCTGGTTGAACAGCGCGCCGCCGCTCGAGCCTTGCGAGATCGGAACGGAGATCTGGAGCACGTGGAATTCGGCGCCGCAGCCGAGCACGCGGCCGATCTCGGACTCCTCCTCGGTCAGCGTGCCCTTCACTTGCTTGCGTTCGAGCTCGCGGATCAGCTCGTCGGGCGAGTGGTCCGGCCCCATCTTCGCGAGCATCTGCGTACGCATCTCGACGTCGTGATCGCTGCACCATGGGCGGATGCCGCTGATCAGGCCGTCGGACACCGAGTTTTCGTATTGGCCGCCGAGCGGGTTGCCGATCGCGTAGACCCGTTCGCCCGGACTCAGCCGATCGGAGTCGCCGATCGTGAGCGCAGCGGGCAACGGCTTCTTCGCGGCGATACTGAGCAGTGCGAGGTCGCGCCCCGGGTCGATGTTCGCGATCTGCGTGACCGGGTAGATGACGCCGTCCTGAAATCGCACTTGGATCTCGGACGTGCCTGCGATCACGTGCAAATTCGTCGCGATCAAGCCCGCCTTGTCGACGACAAAGCCGCTGCCGATCCGCTGCTCGCCCGCTTCGATCAACACGACCGCCGGGCTCGAGTTGTGGAACACATCCTGCGCGGACAGCCTCGCGGCTGGCCGATTCGCGCTGTGCCCGCAGCTGATCGCGAGAGCAGCTGCGAGAACGACGTAACGGCCCATCGCTAGATAGTACCTCGGACCTCGCTCGACGACCACGCCGCCGTTTGGGGCGAATTAGGGCGCGGCCGAGCCGGCCGAGCCGCTGCCGCTCGGGACGTCGTGGCCGCCGAGCCGAATCTCGCGCAGTCCGCGCTCGCCCGCCTTGCGGAAACCGATCGGATCGCGGTGCGGATCGATGCCGGACTTCACGCCGGCGTCGAGGTGCTCTCGATAGAGCTCCATCCGAACCTCTTCCCAGCTCGGGCACGCCGTTTGGTCGCCCGCACGTTGCGCATCGTGGCAGACGTTGAGTGCCTTGTTCGCGTAGTCGAGGGCGGGGACGACGTCGAGGTGATCGACGTACGCGACGCTGGTCGCGAGCAATGCGCGCCATTGCGTCGGCGACTGCTTCGTCCGCGCGGCGCCGCGGACCGCGACATCGATCGCCCAGTCCTTGAAGCCAGCGGCATCGAGCTTGCGGGTGTAGTCGTCGAGCGCGCGACCATCATCCGGCTTCGCGATCGTGCGCGCTTCGGCGAGCGCCAGCGCGAACTGCGCGGCCGGCGTGTCCTTCTTGCCCGACAACACCGAAAACCCGAACATCTCGCGCGCCGGGAGCGCGACGGTCACCAACACGATGGTGATGATTCCGAGGTCGACGATCCCAACAAAACGCGGCAGCCGCATACAACTACGACAGTACCTAAGCGGACTTGGTTCCTGCGAACTGTCGGCGATCCAAACCGCACCGCCATTCGGCCGCGGGCAAGCTGCGGCCGTCGCCTTTCGCCCCGATCCGGCGCGAGATGCTACGGCGGTGATCTCGGTGACGCGATGTGACTTTTCAGTCATCTCGATGAGTTGCTGCGTGGATCTAGCTTTGCACAACGTGCCCGGACCAAAGACCTCCTGGAGGACCGTTCATGTTGACTGCTATTTCGACCGCGTTCCACAAAGGCGGATGGGGCATGTGGCCCATCCTTTTCACCTCGGTCGTGACCATCGCGATCATCGTGGAACGCGCGGTGTATCTGTTCCGCGCCTCGGTCGACAAAGACAAGCTGCTCGCTCTGCTCAAGAGCCAAGTGATGTCGGGCAACGTGCAGGGCGCCATCAAGGTGTGCTCGGGGAACCCGACGCCGATGACCCGCATCGTTCAAGCCGGTCTCATGAAGTTCAATAAGAGTGACGACGAAGTCCAGGCTGCGATGGACGAAGCCGCACTCCGCGAGCTGCCGAAGATCAACGCGCGCACGCCGTACCTGGCGATGACCGCGAACTTCGCCGTTATGGCCGGCCTCCTCGGAACCATCTCGGGCATGATCAAGTCGTTCGGCTCGGTCGGCGGCGACAGCGCCGGC
>CAZDGY010000446.1:0-5720 GCA_964504685.1 uncultured Kofleriaceae bacterium
GCGAGCTCGCGTGGGTCAAGGCGCTCACCGATCATCTCGGCTTCGAGCTGGTCAGCGAGGAGCCGGCGAAGCCGGGTTCTCTCGAGCAACAACAGATCCGCGACGAAGCCCACGCGATCCTCGCCGCCAAGGATCCGGCGTGGGCGCAAAAGCAGGTGCGAAGCTGGCAGATGCGCGCGCAACGCCTCGAGCCCGCGCTCGCGTTCTGGGTCGATCTGTTGCGCCAACTCGGGCTGCTCGGCACCGTGCTCGGGATCGGGCTTTCGCTCGCGTACACCGGCAGCGATCTGACGAAGCTGCTCGGGCCGCTCGCGCTCAAGGTGTGGACGACGGTCGCGGGCCTCGCGTGCAGCATCGTGTTGTCGGCGAGCTTCGCGATGACGGTCACCGCGTGGGTCGACGCGGCCGAGAAGAACCTCGAAGCGTGGGACGCGCGCCGGCGGACGCGCGGAGAATCGCGGTGAGGCGCTCGCGCCGCCACGTGCGGATGCCTCCGGATCTGACGTCGTTATTCGACGTGCTGTTCATCGTGATCTTCGCGGCGCTGATTCGTGCGACCGCAGCGCAGCAAGTCGCGGCCGCGGCCACTGCTCCACCGCCGCCGGTCGCCGCCCCGGTGCCGCTCGATCCGGCGTCGCTCCATGCGCGTGCTCTCGTCACGCTCGATCACGATCTCGCCGCTCGACCCGCGATCGTCGTGCGCGTGTCCGCCGCCGGCACGGTGACCGCACTCGATGCGCAAGGTGCGACGACCCCTCTGGACGTGCCGCTGCTCGAGCACAGCCCCGATCCTGACGTCGCGGTCGCGTATCTCGGCGATCGCTCGGCCGAGCTGCGGATCTGCCGGATCGCCGCGCTCCACGTAGGTGCCGCTACCCTCGCACGCGATCTCGTGATCGTGGCGCCCGATCGCGCCCTCGCCGACTTGCCCCACGCCCTGTTCGACGGCTTGCACCGCGACATCGAGCGTTGTCTCGTCGAGCAGCAAGCTCTCGCAGTCATCATCGATCCCGCGGCGGCGCCGCCATGAGCGAGCTCGCGAGAGATGTCGCGAAGGAGCTCGAGCGCCGGCGGCGGCGTCGCAGGCTGATCTTCGCCGCGGTATGGATCGCGCTGATCGCGCTCGCGCTGGTCTACGTGCGGTGTGGCGGGAGCTGGGGCCTCGGTGGTCGCGGTTCGGGAGCTGGCTCTGGCCCAGGCGTGGTCGCCGCGAGCGACTCCGGCCCGCACCGCTGCGCGATCCGGATCGCGGCGAATGGCGTCACTGTCGACGGACGAGCCGCCACCCGCGAGGCGGCAGTCGCGACGTGTCGCACCGCCGGAGGCGCGGACGTCGTGGTCACCGGAGACGCACGCGAAGGCGATTGGGAAGGCCTGCGGGCCGCGCTCGAGGCCGCCAAGGTCCCCGTGTTCGTGCGCGAATCGGCTCGGTGAGCCTCGTCACCTCATGTCCGCCGCGCGCTCCAGCACGTCGACGTCGAGCTTCTTCATCTGATACAGCGCGTGGATCACGCGATCAACTTCGAATTCGGGAACACCGAGACGCATTTGGTGTGCCTCACGACGGCAAGCCGCGCACTGAAGCGAGCGCGCGACTGGCGCGAGCGATGCAGTGCCTCCCGACAGAGGTGTCTCATGTTCCCGACTCAACTCTCCGGTGCGAGCGTCTTCGGCGAGTCGGATCGGACGAACGACGAGGCGCTCGAGCTCGACCGCATGCCGGGAACGCCAGACGCGGGGACGTGCAGCTCCGTGCCGTGTGCGGCCTGTGGTCGCCCGCATGTAGCCGAGCTACCGCCACCGATTCCATCGATCTGCGAGCAGTGCGTCGAGGCCGCCCAGGACTCCGATGACCCGTACATCGAGTACGGCGGCAGCGACTGAGGCGTCGGACCGGTCGCCACTCGAGATCGCCGCCCGAAGCACGTGCAACGTCGCCACACCGTGCGGGGCATACCGCGCGGGATCGTCGTCGTGGGTGGCGCGGTGACCGTCACAGGTCCACGTCAACTATCACTTGATCCATGATGCCGCCGACGCGCTGCACGTGACGTTCGAGCCCCACTACGGCTTGCGTGACTGGTTGGAGCTCGGCGGCTACTTTCAGACTTCGCTCACGACGAGCGGTGACTTCGAGTTCGCCGGCGCAAAGCTGCGCACCAAAGCGCGCTGGCCGTGTCGTCTTTGGCATAACCGGCTCGGACTCGCGGTGAACGTAGAGTTGTCGGCCGTCCCGATCTTGGTAGCGAACGCGTCGAGCGCTTGTTCGGAGTCGTCGATCTGCGCGGCTCGTGGTGGGACCTCAATGCCGGAGTTGGGGCGAGCTGAGGACGCCAGATCATCCGATCGCGAAGTTGATCTTCGGGCTTCATCCGAGCAGCTGACGGATTCGCAGAACCTGAATCGGGCTTCGCACCCGGCGAGACGTTCACGCCGCGCACGATCCACCTCGCGCCCGGCAGTTACCCGGTGCACGCGACGGCGCCTGGATACCTCGATCGGCGCTACCTAGAAGTCCGTCCCGGCCGCCCAGTCGGTCTCGAACGTGGTCATCAGCGGCGCGAGCGACGACGGGTCGATCACGACGACTCCAGCTTCGCGGTTGTGGTCGAGCGAGGTCTCGCTGAGGTTCTCCGAGCCCATGTAGGCGACGGCGCCATCGGCGACGAGCACCTTGGTGTGGAGGTGAGGGATCCATTTCACCTCGATACCGAGGCCCTTGAGGTACGTCGCCGCTTCCGCGTTCGCGGAGACCCAGCCGGCGTCGGCGATCATCGCGCGCACGGCGACGCCGGCATGGACGCGATTGGCGACAGCCGCGCGCACCGCCGAGTCGGCGAATTGCATCGACTCGATCGTCAGGGTCTGCTGCGCGCCGTTGATCACGTCGAGAATGCGCTCGCGCGAGTTGATCGGCGAGATGATCATCCGTGTGCACGACATCGTGGGCGTCGTCCCGGCCCAGTCGGCATCGAACAGCGAGCCGAGGTCGGCGACGTCGGCGGGATCGCTGTCGGTTGCGACGAAATTGCGCTCGAGATCGATCGAGTACTCCTTCGAGAAGTTTCCGGTCGAGATCACCGCGGTCGCATCGTCGATCACGATGAACTTCGCGTGCTGGTACGTGAACTGCGGAGAGCTCCAAGCGACCTGTGCGCCGGCCGCCTGCAGTTGGTCGTGGTACTTCTGATTCACCGACTGCTCGGACGTGTCGAAGATGATCTTCACGTCCATCCCGGCCATCGCGTCCGCGGTGAGCGCGTCGAGAATCCCGCCGTAACCCATCTCGTAGATCTCGACCCGAATGCGCGATTGCGCTATCGCAAGCGCGGTCAAGTACGGCGTCTCGCCGTCTTCCGGCGTGGGCGAGACCACGACCGGTACGGTGCGCGGACTGGTCGCTTCGCAGAACGTCGTGCGCGCGTCGGCGGTGGGCGCGGCATCGGCGTTCGCCGCCGGGCCATCGGGCGCCGCGTGATCGGCGGACGCGTGGCAGGCTGCTAAGAGCAGGGCGGGGATGAAACGGCGCATGGCGCCGGCGAAGTCGCTCGCGGCGCGGTTTTGATCCCGAAAAAACGACCGCAAGCGCTAAGTCGCCGACTTCACGAGCTGTGACTCGGCTTCGGCGGCCTCGGAAGGCGATCCCGCCAGCTCGGCGAGCGCCGCGCGTAGCTTGTCCTTGGCGCGGGAGAGCCGGCTGCGCACGGTGTTCTCGCCAAGCTCGAGCACCTCGGCGATCTCGCGACTCGATAGCTCCTCGACGTACGCGAGCTCGAGCGCGATCTGATCGTCGAGAGGAATGCGGATCATCGCTTCGCGCAGTAGGTTGCCGCGGCGCATCCGCGACAGCTCGGTCGCGGCACCGGGCGCGAGATCAGCGACGCTGGTCACCGAAAAGTCGAGTTCGCGCGAGCGCGCGGCGCGGCGAAAATGATCGGCGAGCCGGCGGCGCGCGGTCGCGAACAGATAGGCCTTGAGGTTGTCGATCTGCGCTCGGCTCTCGACGCACGCCAGAAATGTCTGCGAGATCAGATCCGCGCCGTCGTCGCCGATCTTCGAGCGGAAGAACCGCGCGACACTGGCCCAATAGCGGGCGACCAGCTCCTCGCCGGCGGCGGTCTCGCCGGCGCGCCAGCGATCGAGCAGCTCGGCATCCGGGGTCACGGGCGGCTAAGGTACCATCGACTCGTTGCGCGACTTAGTCGACGAGCTGTTGCGGGCCGAGGTCGCCGCGCGGTTGTTCGGCACCGCGCGCTGGCCCACGCTCGGTCGGCTCGAGCTGCGTCGCCGACTTGGTGCGGGCGCGATGGGCACGGTGTTCGCCGCTTACGATCCGCGGCTCGCGCGCGAGGTCGCGGTCAAGGTACTGCACCGCGCCGATCGGCACGTGATCGAGGAAGCGCGCGCGCTAGCGAGCGTCAAGCACCCGAATGTGGTGACCGTGCACGATGTCGACGAGATCGATGGAACAGCGTTCGTCGTAATGGAGCTGGTCGAGGGCGGCACGCTGCGCGCCTGGGTCGGCGAGCCGCGGCCGTGGCGCGACGTCGCGCGCGTGATCCGCGAAGCAGCGAGCGGGCTCGCCGCGCTGCACACCGCCGGGCTCGTCCATCGCGACGTCAAGCCCGACAACATCTTGGTCGGACACGATCGCGCACGGCTCGGCGATCTCGGCCTCGTCGACGATCCGCGCGGTGGCACCCCCGCGTACGCCGCACCTGAGGGCACGGCGGACGCGGCATCGGATCAGTACAGCCTCGGCGTTACCGCGTTCGAAGCGCTAAACGGCGCGCGCCCTCCGGCGGGAGTTCGGCGAGCGCCGAGCTGGTTGCACGCGGCGATTGCGAAGATGCGCGAACACGAACGGGCGGCCCGGTTTCGTTCGATCGACGATGCGGTCGTCGCGCTCGGCGGCGATCATCGCGCGCGCAACGTCGCGATCGCCGCCGCGGTCGTGCTCGGCTGCGGTTTGGGCTTGCTCGTCACTTCACGCAGCGGTGGAACGCGCGATCCGTGCGCGGCGGGCACCGAGCAAGCGGCGGTGGCCGAGCTCGCGGTTCGTGCCCCCGCGATCGCCGCTGCAGGAGAGCTCGCGACGAGCGCGCAGCGCTGGGCAACGAGCTACCTCGCGGTCTGCCAGACCACGCATGCACCACAGCTGCTCGACGCGCGGCTGCGTTGCCTCGATCGCGCGTTCGATCGCCTGCGCGCGCTCGACGCGGCGCTCGCGCATCAGGCGCATGCGCCGCAGAGCGTCGGCGAGCTTCCTGCCGCAAATGACTGCGAGACCCTCGCCGTGGATGACGCGCGCGCGTCGTCTCCATCGCCGGCGGCGCTCGCTGCCGAGAACACCCTCGATCGAGCGTGGGCCACGTTCGCGCTCGGCCGGTATCGCGAGGCCGGTGACTTGATCGCCACGCTCGCGCCGCCCGAGCTGCCTCGCGATCGCGCCGAGCTGCTAGCCCTGCAAGCGACGATCGACGCACGCACCGGCAAGGCGAGCGTCGCGCGCGACGAGCTCGATCGCGCGCTCCAAGCCGCTGCGGCGGCTGGCGCACCCGACATCGAATACGACCTGTGGATGCGGCGCATGCGCACCGAGCTGTTCGCCGGCGACCCGGCGAAGGTGCTCGAGTGGGAGTCGTTCGCGCGCGCCGCGGCGAGTCATGCGCATCGCAGCGGCGCGGAGCTCGACGGCGTGATCGGCGAGGCACTGCGCG
>CAZDGY010000447.1:0-5710 GCA_964504685.1 uncultured Kofleriaceae bacterium
TCCGCCGGTGGATCGCACAACACCGAAAGTGAGCGGCGCCCGGTTCACGGCATCGAGAACAGCAAAATGTCGTCGCGATCTAGCGTGCGGTTCGATTCGATCACGACGATATCGCCGACGAGCGCATGGGGCGCGCGCGGCAACGAGGCGGCGACGAGCGTCCAGTCCGGATCGGTCGATTGCGCGATCACGAGCGCGCTGCCGTCGTCGGGGTAACGCACGAGCGCCGAGCCGGCACGCACGACGGTCGCCGGACTATTCGACGCACCGCCCTCGGCGACGATCATGTTCGACGCGTTGTCGATCTTCGCGGCCGCGTGAGTAGACGCGAGCACGCCGACCAGATCCTCCGAGCCCATCGGCCCGGTGCTGCTGTCTTGTTGCGTGAAGATCGCGCTCCCGGTGAGCTGTAGCCGATCGAAGGAGTTTGCCGGGGTCTCGACGAACACCGCCGTACTAGCGACTGCACTGATCCGGCGCAACAAGCCGAGGTCGCCCGCCAGAAAGTAGATCGTCGGCGCGCCGAGGTTGTCGAAGGCGCCGGAAGGATCGTAGGCCACGCCGGTGACGTTGTTGTCGGCGTTGTCGTTCGTGAGGCCCCACTGATCGTCGACGCGGAACAGGCCATCGCCTGCGCCTTGCGACACCGCGCTCATCCATAACGCCGGACCGACATCGCTCGTGTCGCCGAACGTGATCTCGCCGATGTTGTCCGGGCCGGACGTATCGGGCATCGCCGGGCGATAGTCGTGCACCGTCGGCGTGCCATCGGCAGCGAGCTCGATGATCGAGCGCCCGCACGACACCGCGAGCGAGCCGGTGAACGGCGGATAGAGCGCGGCGATCGCGACCGGCGCGTTGTCGAGGATCTCGTTCGTGCCGTTCATGAAGTCCGCCGGGTTGTAGGGCACGACCCCAGTGATGTCGGCGAGCACCTGCACCGACCAGCCGGGCGCCAGCTCGAGGTGACCGAGTGCGACGTCACCGGTGAACGCCGCGTCGGTAGCATCGGACGCACCGGCGTCGGTCTTGCCGGGTGCGTTGTGACCACAGCCGATCACCGCCAGTCCGACGACGGCGTTTACTAAGCTCCGCGTTTGCCCTCCCGCGGGCACGCGCCGTCGGCTTGCCCCGCGGCTTTCGGGCACAAGCCGTAGAGCTCGTGGCGATGGCGCAGCACGGTGAAGCCCCCGAGCTTCGCCGCGATGCGATCTTGCAGGCGTTCGATCTCGTCGTCTTCGAACTCGAGGATCAACCCGCACTTCACGCAGATCAGGTGATCGTGATGATCGCCGACGACTTCGTAGCGCGCTTGGCCGTCGCCGAACTGACGTTCGACCGCGAGGCCGCTGTCGACCAGGAGCTTCAGCGTGCGATAGACCGTGGCGTAGCCGACCTTCGGTTGGCGTTTACGAACCTTCGTGAGCAGCTCGTCGATCGACACGTGATCGCGGGTGCGCAGGAACTGTTCGACGATCGCTTCGCGTTGCGCGGTGACGTTCAGACGGTGGTCGGTGATGTAGCTTCGCCACCGATCCTTGAGCTCTCCCGTGTCGGGAGGGCGGAAGTCCGAACGCTCGGTCATGGTTTCAGCTTCCCCGCAACCAGGCGTGGCGTCAAGCGAACTCGGAGGGGTGACTTTTCAGTTCGTGTTCGCTATGGTTCAGCGCGTGACGGTCGGAAGCGATGGCGAGCTCGGCTTCGACGCGGTGTTGACGCGTCTGCGCGAGGTCGTCGGTCGGCTCGAATCGGGCGATCTGACGCTCGAACAATCACTCGCGATTTACGAAGAAGGCGTCCAGCTCGCCCGCCGCGGCCACCACTTGCTCGAGACCGCGGAGCACAAGGTCGAGCTGTTAGTGAGCGCCGCCGGCGGGGTCGAGACCGTGCCGTTCGATCCCGGCAAGCCGGCTCCGGCGAGCGAGTCGTGACCGCAGCGCGTCCCGCGACGCTCTCGCCATCGAGTGCGCCGCCGGAGCTCGCGCAGTTTCTCGACGACGCACGCGCGACGATCGATCGCGAGCTCGAACGCAGGCTCGCGCCGCCCGCGCGCGATCCCGGCCGGCTCGCAGCCGCAATGCACTACGCCGCGACCGGACCCGGCAAGCGCTTGCGGCCTGCGCTCGTGCTCGCCGCCGCCGAGGCGTGCGGCGGTTCGCGCGCATCTGCGTTGCCGGCGGCGTGTGCGCTCGAGATGCTGCACGCGTACACGCTGGTCCACGACGATCTGCCCGCGATGGACGACGATGACGAACGCCGCGGTCGGCCGACGGTGCACATCGCGTTCGGCGAAGCGATCGCGATCCTCGCGGGCGATGGCCTATTGACCGCCGCGTTCGGTGCGCTCGCCGAGCTCGGGCCACGCGCCGGCGATGCGGTCGCAGTGCTCGCTCGGCGCGCAGGAGTCAGCGAGCTCCTTGCCGGCCAGGCGATCGATCTGACCGAAGCTCCGCGTGGCCTCGCCGCGATCGAACAGCTGCACGCTGCAAAGACCGGCGCGCTGTTCGCCGCGAGCGGTGAGCTCGGAGCGGTCGCGGCCGGAGCGCCAGCAGACGTGCGCGATGCGCTCGGCCGCTACGGGATGGCGATCGGGATCGCTTTCCAGCACGCCGACGATCGCGACGACGACGAGCAAGTCGACTACGCGGCGGCCGCGGCGGTCCGGATGCGCGAGCTCTGCGGCGAAGCGCGCGCGATCGCTCGTAACCTCGGCGCGCGAGGCACGACGCTCGACGCACTCGCTGGCTGGATCGAATCGCGCGCCTAACGGCCGACCGTCGTTGACGGAGGCCGCAATCGATCCGTACGATGGGGTGTGGCGGACCAGTGGGATGAGGACACCTCGGCGACGGAGCCATCCGAGCTCGAGGCGAAATCGTCACAGCGCAATCGCGCGGTCCTGACCGTGCTGACCGGGACGTCGTCGGGCCATTCGTTTCGGTTACCGCGCACCGGTAGTGCGATCCTCGGCCGTTCGCCGGGTGCCGAGCTTCGGCTCGAAGACGATGGAATCTCGCGCAACCACGCGCGAGTGCGCGCCGAGGGTGGCAAGGCGTGGATCGACGATCTGGCGAGCCGCAACGGCACGTTCGTCAACGGCACGAAGATCACGAACGCGGTCGAGCTCGCCGATGGCGACAAAATCCAGATCGGGCGGCTGACCGTCGTGCGCTACGGCATGCAAGACGCGCTCGACGAGAGCTTCCACGAAAATCTGCTGTCGTCGGCGCTGCGCGACGGGCTGACCAAGCTGTTCAACAAGCGCTACTTGATGGATCGACTCGACAGCGAGCTGAAGTTTGCGAAGCGCCACGAGACGTCGCTGTCGCTGCTCATGCTCGATCTCGACCATTTCAAGAAGATCAACGACACGCACGGCCACCTCGCCGGGGACGCGGTGCTCGCTCAGCTCGCCGGCGTGCTGTCGCGCGCGGTCCGCAACGAGGACGTCGTCGCGCGGTTCGGCGGCGAAGAGATCGCGATCATCTTGCGTGCGATCGGGCTCGAGCCGGCGATCCAGATGGCCGAGCGCTTGCGCCGGACCGTCGAGCAGACCGTGATCCCGTTCAATGGCGAGAACCTGCGTGCGACGGTGTCGATCGGCGTCGCCGGGTTCCCGTCGACCCCAGCGGAGACGCCGGAGAACCTCGTCGAGGCCGCCGACCAGGCGCTGTATCGGGCGAAAAACGCGGGACGAAACCGCGTCGCGCGCTGAGATCGAAAACAAAGGAATTTTGCCGTCGGTGAGCGACGTTGCTACGGTCGAGCTATGCGCCGATTGCTCCTGGTCTTTGCGCTCACTGCTTGCAACGGCGCCTGTTCGGGCGACGCGCACCGTCACGCCGAAGCGCCGCACCCGCCGGTCGTAGCCGACGCGGCGACCGCGCACGTCGATGGCGGAGTCGCGGGAGCGCTGTCGGAGGCGACCGTCGCGTCGTATTGGGTGAGTGACGACGAAAAGGCCGCCGCGGCCGCGTTCGCACTGCAGAGCTGGCAAGCCGCGCGCGACGGGTTCGAGAAAGCGCGAACCGCGACGAAAGATCCGGCGCGCATCGCCCGGCTCGAGCTCGTGATCGGCCTTTGCGCCGCGGCACTCGACGATCACGAAGCCGCCGCGCAACACCTGCTCGCCGCCGACACCGCGTTGCCCGAGCTCGCCGACTACATCGGCTATCACCTCGCCCGCTCGCTGTGGCTCGCCCATCACGGCGATGCCGCGCTCGAACGTGCGCAGAAGATCGCGAAGGACTCGATCGTCGGCCCTGATGCCGAGATCCTCGTCGGCGATCTGCTCGCCGACAAGAGCGACTGGGCCGGGCTCGCGACCCACTTCGCGGACTACTTGGCGCGCCACCCGGATGGGCCGTTTCGGTCCGAAGCACGCTACCAACGCGCCGACGCGTTGCTGCACACCGGCGGTGCTGACGCCGACGCGACCAAGTTGCTGCGCGCGATCGTGATCGACGATCCGCTGTCGTCGTGGGCGGCCAAGGCGCAAGCCAAGCTCGGCAAGACCGATGCATTCACCGCGACCGAGCAGATCACTCGCGCGAAGGTGCTGTTCGACAGCATGCGCAACCCGCTGTCGGAGAAAGCCTTCGCCGAGGTGCTCGTCGCGCCGGACATCACGCCGGCGCAGAAATGCGACGCCGCCTACAACCGAGCGCAGTCGCGATTCAAGGCGCGCGATCGCAAGGGCGCCGCGCCGATGTTCGACGACGCCGCGGTCGCGTGTCACGCCGCGGGCAACACCGACCTCGAGATCAAGAGCCACTACCAAGCGGGCCGGTCGTACTCGTTCATCGGCCAGCACGAGACCGCGATCGAGCGCTACAAGCTCGCCGAAACCATCGATCCGAAGCACAGCTACGCCGACGACGCGACGTTGCGCGAAGCCGAAGAGTGGGGCGTGCTCAACGACGACAAGCAAGTCGAGGCGCTGCTCAGCACGTTGCCGACGAAGTTCCCCGACGGCGACAACAACGAAGAGGCGATGTGGCGGCTCGGGTTTCGCGCGTGGCGGGCGCAGAACTACGACGACGCGATCAAGTGGTGGACCGAGCAGCTGCGGATCGTCGGACGCGACGATAGCTACAACGGCACGTTCGGCGACTTCGCGTCGGGCGAGGCGCAGTACTGGCTCGGCCGCGCGTATGCCGCGAAGGGCGACAGCGCGAAGGCGATCGACGCGTGGAAGACGACGGTGCGCACCGCTCCCGCTGCCTACTATTCGCTGCAAGCGCTCAACCGGTTGCGCGAGACATCGCCGAAGGACTTCGACGCGATCGTCGCGGAGATCTCGACCGATCCCGCGGGCTTCGATCCGAAAGCGCCCGCGTTCGTGTTCAAGCCGCGGCCAGAGTGGACGACGCCGGGCTTTTCGCGCGCGATGGAGCTGTTGCGCCTCGGCCTCGGCGATCCGGCGGCGCAAGAGCTCAAGAAGCTCGGCCTCGCGGCTCCCGGTGATCGCAAGCGCGTCGACGATGCCGACAAGATCGACAAGCTGTGGGCGATGGCGTTCCTGTACGACCGCGCCGGGCGCTACGCGACCTCGCACTGGCCGACGCGTTGGCACATCCTCGACTACCGCAAGCAATGGCCGATCGGACCGGTCTGATCCGCGCCGTCAGTGACCACAACACCCCTGCCCTCTACGAGTGGCTGATGACCAGCTTCAGCTTCCAGGGGATCTCCGACCGGATCGCCTGGG
>CAZDGY010000448.1:0-5702 GCA_964504685.1 uncultured Kofleriaceae bacterium
AGGCGGACTTGCTGCTCGATCACCTCACCGATCCGACCGGGCGCGCGTGGAGCGGCTGGAACGTTGCCGCCGGCGCACCGGTCGACGACTCCGACACGCTCGACGCCCACACCGCCGCGATCCGCGGTTTGTTCGCGGCCTATCTCGCGACCGGCGACGTTCGCTACCGCGACCGCGCTATTGCGGTGTTCGATCGCGTCGAAACGGTGTTCTACGATCCGGCGGCGCGGATCTACTCCGCGAGCGCAGCGCCGGTCGATGACGTCGAATTCACGCCGGTCCGCTTCGCGTTACTGCAGAGCGCGATGCGCGATCTCTACGAGCTCGTCGCGTCGCGGCCGGGTCAAGAGGCGCTCGAGCCCGTGATGGAGGATCGCCTCGCTCGGCTCGACAAGCTCGTACTCAACGGCTGGGACGATCGCGACCTCGACAAGCAAGTCGCCTGGCCGAGCGAATGCACGAACGTGATCGACGGACTGCCGCGCGGCGGCTTGCAGATGGCGGAGCGCGCCCTCACCGGCGAGCTCGGTCGGCTCAAGGATCAGGGCGGCGGCGGACCACCCACCTCGGATCGCGAGCACGATTGCGTTCCGGAGATCGACGATGCGCAGCTTCCGGCCGCGCTTGCGGACTCGATCACATTCCACATCGCGAGGCCGTGATGCGGGGCCTCGCCGTCCTTGCAGTCCTCGCCGCATGCGGTGACAACGACGGAGCCCCCGACTCGTCGCTCGATGCGTTTGTGCAATGTTCTGCGCAATTCTCCGGCAACTTCGCCGAGTGGTCGAGCACCGCTGCAGACTGCCCCACCCTCACCGGCACCGAGCTCGGGTTCTCCGTGCCGATCGCCCAGCTCCAGACGACGCTTGCGGTCACGATCGAGCTCCCAGGCGCGGTAACCGGCGAGCTCACGTCCGAAACCGTCGAGAACTGGAGCGCACTTGCGCTGCAGCGCATCGGCGACGGCGGCTGCGTCTATCGCGCCGGCGCGACGGCGGTGCCCGAGGGTGGCTTCACATTAAGAATCGACGTGGCTCAGCCACTGCACGGCGCGCTCGCGATCAGCGCGTCGGTGCTGACGTTGCCGAATAGCGAATGTGGTGGCGATGACATCGAGAACATCGCCTTGAAATTCTGAGACGCCGTCGCCGCATTGCGCACCGCGGCGCAAAGTAACGTTTAGGTGATCGAGGAAAACTCTTTGCTCGAATTTCGAACACCCGCGTTACAACGGCGGCCGACGAGGAGGGACAGATGCGCAAGATCTCGCTCTTGATCGGCCTAGCCGCGTGCTCCCACGGGATGAACGGCAACGGCGACGACACGCAGCAACCCGACGCCCCTCATGGCGGCAGTGATGGCTCGATCCACATCGACTCGCCGGCGAGCGGTGGCCATACGACGGTGTTCACGATCCTCATGGAGAACCACGATTACGCCGAGATCGTCGGCTCGTCGAATGCTCCGTACGTCAACTCGTTGATCGCGGACTACGGCCTTGCGACGAGCTACATGGATACCGGCCATCCGTCGACGCCGAACTACCTGCACATGATCAGCGGCGACAACCAGTATCCCGGCGTGATCGACGTCGAGCCGCAGACGCCGTTCTTGTTCCCTTCGGCCAATCCGAGCTTGGGCGGCCAGCTGCAAGCCGCCAACATCAAGTGGCGTTCGTATCAAGAGAGCGAAGCGACGCCGTGCATGCTGACCGATGACGGCGACTACGCACCCAAGCACGACCCGTTCCTGTACTTCAGCGAGATCCAAACCGCGCCGAATAATCTGTGCGCCGACGTCAGCGTCGACTACACGAACTTCGCCGCGGATCTCGCGACGAACACGTACGGCTACATGTGGATCACGCCCAACCTAACGAGCGATGGCCACAACCCCACCACGGATCCAGTCGGCGCGTTGAAGACGAGCGACACCTGGCTCAAGAACAACGTCCCCGCGATCCTCGCGAGCGACGGGTACAAGAATGGCGGCGTGTTGTTCATCACGTGGGACGAAGCCGAAGGCCGCAACGGCGACAACGGCGATCAGGTGCCGATGATCGTGATCTCGCCGAAGATCAAGACCGCGGGCATGACGTCGGCGACCGCGTTCACCCACTCGTCGTACCTCGCGACGGTGGAGGATCTGCTCGCCTTGCCGCGCCTCGCGACCGTGACTTCGACGCAGAACATGATGGAGTTCTTGAACCCCTGAGATCTGCGCGCTTGACTTCGCGCGCCGCGCGACCGACGATCAATTAACGCATTACGAAGGCGGTGGAGTCCGCCGAGACCCGCACACCGCGAAGGTGTGCCAATGACTCCTACGATGCCCAACCCGGGCTCCGTAGGAATTGCGTTACCTCGGTGCCCTTTCAAGGACCCGACGTGACCGACCTGCTCCTCGCTTCGCGCGCTCGTCTCCTCACGCTCGGGCGATGGCTCGTGCTCGGCGCGCTGATCGGTGTCGTCTGCGGTGCGGCCTCGGCGTTGTTCCTATGGCTGCTCGCCAAGGCGACCGGCTATCGCGTCGATCACGAGCTGATCGTCTACTTCTTGCCGCTTGCCGGCCTGGCGATCGGCGAGCTCTACGCGAAGTTCGGCGCTTCGGTGAAGGCCGGCACGAACCTCGTGATCGATACGATCCACGATGACGGGCCCGAGATTCCGTTCCGCATGATGCCGATGGTGCTCGCCGGCACGGTGCTCACGCATCTATTCGGCGGCAGCGCCGGGCGCGAGGGCACCGCGGTGCAGATGGGCGCCAGCCTCGCCGACTTCACGGCGCATCGCGCGAGGTTGCCCAAGCCGGTGCGCAGGCAGCTCGTCGCAGCGGGATGTGCCGCCGGGTTCGGATCGGTGTTCGGTACGCCGATCGCGGGCGCGGTGTTCGGCCTGGAATTCGTGGTGCTCGGCCGCATCGAGTACGCCGCTCTCGTCCCCGCGCTCGTCGCATCGATCGTCGGCGATCTGACGACGCGTGCGCTCGGGACGATCCACACCGCCTATCCCGCGGCGCCGCATCTCGCGTTGACCCCGTTGGTCTGCGCGAAGTGGCTCGCGTTCGCAGCGGCGGTCGCGATCGTGTCGCGTGGCTTCGTCGAGCTCACTCATTTCCTCAAGCACCAGAGCGAGCGCTACGTCACGAGACTCGGCGTGCGGATGGCGATCGGCGGTGCGATCGTCGTCGGCCTGTGGCAACTGCTCGGCACGAGTGACTACCTCGGGCTCGGCGTGCCGATGATCGTCCGGTCGTTCTCGGATCCGTCGGTCCCCGACTGGGCATTCGCCGCGAAGCTCGGGTTCACCGCGATCACGCTGGGTTCGGGATTTCTCGGCGGCGAGGTCACGCCGTTGTTCTTCATCGGCGCGGCGCTCGGCGGCACGCTCGCACCGTGGCTCGATCTACCGCGCGAGCTCGCCGCCGGTGTCGGCATGGCCGCGATGTTCGCGACCTCGGCCAAGACCCCGCTCGCGCTGTCGATCATGGCAGTCGAGCTATTGGGCGGCGACGCGTTACCTCATGTCGTGATCGTCTGCGTGATCGCGTTCGTGATCAGCGGCCGGCGGGGCATCTATAGCGCGCAACGACTGCACAGCGCTTCCGGCGCGCTCGCTACCGGTGATAGCGTGACGCGTGGCCAAGCCGCGTCGCCATCGGGAGAAGCACACGAGCCGTGATGTCGGCAATTGGTTGCGCGCCGCGGTGCTCGGCTCGAACGATGCGATCGTCTCGACCGCGAGCCTGATGCTCGGCGTCGCCGCATCGGACGCGTCGCAGCGCGGCGTGCTGATCGCCGGGGTCGCCGGCATGGTCGGTGGTGCGATGTCGATGGCGGCAGGCGAATACGTCTCGGTCAGCTCGCTGCGCGACTCCGAACAAGCCGACATCGCGATCGAGGAGCACGAGCTCGCGTCGGCGCCCGATGCCGAGCTCAAAGAGCTCGCGGGGATCTACGTCGGGCGCGGGTTGACGCCAGAGCTCGCGATGGCGGTCGCCGAGCAGTTGTCGGCGCACGACCGGTTGAGCGCGCACTTGCGCGACGAGCTCGGCATCGAGCGCGATCGCCGGGCGAATCCACTCCAAGCAGCATGGGTGTCGGCGGCGAGCTTCATCACGTTCGCGCTGTTGCCGATCGCGGCGCTCGAGCTCGCGCCCGAGTCATGGCGCGTCCCAGCGATCGCGTCGGCATCGCTCGTCGGTCTGTTCTCGCTCGGTGCGCTCGGCGGCCACCTCGGCGGCGCGGCGCCATGGCGTGCGGCAGTTCGCGTCACGATCGGCGGGCTCGTCGCCATGGGGATCACGGCGGGCATCGGACGGCTTTTCGGCGTGGTCGCGTCGTAGCGCAGCGCGGAGTAAGCTCGCGAGACGTGCAACCGCTCCAGCTGTTCGGAACCGTGTTCGGGGTGATCTTTCTCGCCGAGCTTCCGGACAAGACCGCGCTCGCCGCGCTCGTGCTCGCGACGCGACACCGACCGCTGCCGGTATTTCTCGGCACCGGCCTTGCGCTCACGATCCAGAGCGTCATCGCGGTCGGCGCGGGATCGCTGCTCGCGCAGTTGCCGGTGTCCTACGTCAAGCTCGGCTCGGGCGCACTGTTCATCATCTGCGCGGTCGTGATGTGGATCCGCAAAGAGGAAGCCGACGAACACGCGGACGACAAGGGCCATGAAGGGTTCTGGAAGCCGCTGTGGACGACGCTCGCGGTCGTGTTCGTCGCCGAATGGGGAGACCTCACGCAGATCGGCACTGCCGCGTTCCAGGCGAAATACCACTCGTGGATCGTGATCATGGCCGCCTCGGCCGCCGCGCTGTGGTGCGTTGCGGCGATCGCGGTGTTCATCGGCAATCGCGCGGGCAAGCTGCTCGATCCGAAGGTTACTCAGAAGGTCGCGGCGATCGTGTTCGCCATCGTCGGTGCCTTGATGATCGTCGACGCCGTTCGCTAACCGTGGCATCGTCACGGCGATGGCGAACGCGGACGACTTGCTCAACAAAGCCGGCGGTTTCTTCTCGAAGCTCGGCAGCACGCTCAAGCAGACGACGAAGCAGGTCACCGGCATCGGCCGCGGTAGTGTCCGGCTCGAGCTCGCGCGCACGAAAATCGCGCCCGGTGACACGCTCACCGGCAAGCTGACGCTCGCGTTGCCCGAACCGATCGCCGGCAAGCGCTTGGTCGTCACGTTGCGCGCCCAGCAACGCACGGTCGAGTTTCAACGCCGCGATGGCGTTCGCACGCCAGTGTCATCGCGCACGACGATCTTCCACTTCGATCAAGAGCTCGGCGGCGCGCAACAGTACGACAGCCGCACGATCGACTTCGAGCTCGTCGTGCCTCCCGACGCTCTCGACAAGCAAGCCGCGGCCGGCAGTCATCCGATCGCCGATGCGGTGCGCACGGTCGCGTCGGTCCTGACCCCGCAAGCCGGGCCGGTCGAGTGGAGCGTGACCGCGCGGCTGGAAATCTCGTGGGGCAAAGATCTCACGCACGACGTCGACATCGTGGTCGCGCGCTAACGACGTGAAGCGACCGCTGACGCCAAGAATGGTGCTGCTCATCGCGGCTGCTGTGGTCGCGGGGGTCGTCGTGCAGCTCTACTTCGGGGTCAACAAGCGGCCGGCGACGGGAACGCAGACCGTGGCTCCAACGGCAGCTGTGGCGCCTGCGCCGCCTGCCCCGCCTGCGCCACCTGCCCCACCGA
>CAZDGY010000449.1:0-5700 GCA_964504685.1 uncultured Kofleriaceae bacterium
CACGCGGGCACGTCGCTCGTGGTGACCAATTCGATGCGATCGCCGGCGACGACGGGTTCGCGGGTCGCGCCGCGACGCACCTGATCGTGATGCGCGACAAAGAAGCCGACGATCGCGGTGCCCTTCGTACGGATGCCCTCGGCGCCATGGCGCGGCCATGCGAACGCCACCGCGACGCTCGCAGCGAGCGCGGTTGCCGCCGTCATCATCGCGACGTAACGCGGTCGCCGGCGCGGTGCGATGAACGCGAGCTTCGGACGCTCGGCGGCGAAAGTACGCTGGATCGCGAGCGCGTCCTGGAGCTGAACGCTGCAGCGCGCACAACTGCTGGCGTGATCGAGCACGGCCGCCGCGTCCTCGGGCGCGAGCTCGTTGCCGAGTAGCCGATCGATCGCGAGCTCCGAGACGTGGGTCCAGATCATGCGACTCGCTCCATGATTTTGCGGCGTAGCCGGTTTGCGAGATCGCCGACATGACGGCGCGAACAGTCGTAGAGCTCGGCGACTTCGTCATGCGTGAGCTCGTCGCAGAACAAGTAGACGGCGAGGGCGGCGTCGTCATCGGAGAGCCCCGCGAGGATCTCGGCGGCGAGCGCGCGGTTCTCGACCGGTGCTGGCGAATTCGTTGCCTTGCCGACCGTCTCGATCGCGAGCAGGCGCGTGCGATTGCGGCCATCGCGCAGGCGATTGAGGCATGCGTGGGTCGTGGCGCTGTAGAGGTAGGTCGCGATCGAGCTGCGCGCTTCGAACCGCTCGGGGTGGCGAAAGATGTCGAGAAACACGTCTTGCATCACGTCGCGCGCGTCGTCTTGGTTGCGCAGGATCCGCACCGCGCGGCGCAGCACGGCATGGCCGTGGTCGCGATACAGCTGCTCGAGCGCGTCGGACGTCACGGCGGTGCCACCACGATCCGCAGCGGATCGTCGTTCGAGATCTCGCCGAGCTGATAGTCGCGCCGCGCCTGGCATGCGACCGCCGCGGCGCCGCCCGCGACGCAGCGATCGATCATCGCCTGCTGCCCGGCCGCGGGGAGCGTCGCGGGGGTGAAGCTGCGCAGCTGATACCCGGCGCTGACCGAGCCGCCGAGGTAGTCGGCGGACAGCGTGCCTTCTGCGACATCGGCCGACGCGTAGATCAAGACGTGACTGCGATCGAGGCCGAGCGGAACGAGCTGCGCCGCGGTCGGGTCTTGGACGACGAACACGTAGGCCTCGGCGAGCTCGACGTCCTCGCCGTCGAACTCGAACCGCGCCGCGGGCGGTGGCGGCAGCGGGACTGACACCCGAAATGTCGCTGGGAACTCGATCTCGACCGGCACCGCGGTCGCGACCGCTCCTGGTCCACCGGCGCCCACGCTGTCCTGCCACATTAGTGCGATGCCGCCGACCGGATCGGCGGGGGCATTCGCACTCGACGCGAACGTGCCGACGATCGTGAACATCGGCTGGCCGACGTAGTCGCTACCGGCGAGCGGATCGCAGGCCGCCAACAAGCAAGCGACCAAGGCGGATCCGCGCATCGCTGCATTAGGAACGCGAACTCCGCAACCCGGCGCCGGTTCGCGATAACGCGGGTTGACGCGCCGCTACCCCTACCTCTCAGCAAGGTCGCGGCGGGTCATTCCGAAGCATCGTCAGTGGTCGGCGTGCGGGATCGCGCGTGACCGAAACTTCTCAACGCGATGAAACGTCAGGTAGTTCGCGTCGTGCATGTCGTGCGCGCCGCCGTCGTCGTCGTCGAACGCGGTGCGTGACACCGCGACGAGGTCGTCGCCATCGAACTGCCAGTCGACGTACTGGAACGCGTGTTTCGCCCGGTCGGAGTGGGCGAGCACGATTGCCCGCACCTGCCACATGACGAGATCGGGTGATGCGACCAGCGCGAGCGTGTTGCGCGTGCGATCCGGGCTCGCTTTCGCTGTCTCTTTCGTTCGCGGAACGTAGTTGACGAGCGACCAGTACAACTTGCTCGCGGCGTCGTAGCGAATCGTGAACTTCTTGCCGCCACCCGGGATCGTCAGGAAGTCAGCCGTCGGATCGAATTGCAGTGACTTGCCATCAGGCGCCACGGTCGCGAGCGCGGCGTGCTCGTCGTGATCGTCATCGACGACCCGGAGCACATCAACGACCTTCGCATCGGGGGTGACGATCGCATTGCCTTCGAGCCAGCCGCGAAACCGGTTGCCGCGCCATGCGTGATCGCCGTGGAGCGCGCGGCTCGTCGTCCAGCTTTCGGGCTTCGTCAGGTCGGCGTCTACCGGCGCCGAGATCATCGCGGCCTCGAACTTTCCCGGCCAGCCACCGCGACCGACGACCTCGAACGCGCGCCAGATCCGCCCGTTGCCGATGACCACCGGCGTGGGCGCGCAATGGAATGCACCACGGACGATCACGCTCGCGGCCGTCCACGTCTTGCCCTCGTCGCTCGAGCTACGAATCGCGATATCCCCGAACTGCTTCGTCGCGCCGATCCAGAACAGCGTCCGCTCGCGCACGAACAACGAGCCCCAGAATGCGGAGTCGAACGTCGCGATCGCCGACCACGTTGCTCCGCGATCGGTCGACGCGAACACATGTGTCGTGCCTGAGGTGGTCTCGGACGAGTGCGGTCCGAACTCGTCGTGTGCGGCGACGTACGTCCCGCTCGGCAGGATCGCGATCGCGGGCGAGCCTACGTAGATCCCGCTCGCGGCCGGGGAATGATCGATCACGACCCCCGGGGGGCCGGCGAACGCTCCAGTGGTGGTGAACGCGATCACGAGCGCGATCCGCAGCATTCCCTCGAGGTTAGCGCAGCGCGAGCCTCGCGCTGATTACGTCTTCGTTGACAGCCTCGGGACCGACTGCTACTTGTTCGGACGCTGTGATGTCTCTGATTCGATTCCGCGCTCGACTTTGTTTGCGACGCCTCGCCGCGTCGCAAGCGTAGTTCTATCGAGCCGGCGGCGATCGGATCCTGGCAACGGTAGAGGCAGCGCGTTCACACCGCGCAGGCTCCACCTCGAGCTCGCCGCCGGTAGCTTCTTGCCGACGTAGCCCAATTGGTAGTGGCAACGCGTTCAGACCGCGTTCAGTAGTGGTTCGAGTCCACTCGTCGGTACTCAGCAAATCGTTTCCAAACGTCATACGTAGTAGTCACTCTCCATCGCCATCCTTGACGAACAACCTCACAACGCGTAAGATGGCTTCATCATCATGTTGACCAGGACCACACAACGAGCCGCCAAACGCACTTCGGTGCGAATGGGACAGGTGTGGTCTGTCGTCGGTCATACCAACCGGCGGTATTGCCTTTCAGGCCTTCCGTGTTTTGCGATCGAAGATAGCCAGCATGGCCAGGCGGCCCCTCGGAGGGTTCCCGACTCGTAAGTAGCTGATTCACAACCAGCCCACGATTTGGGAGCCCGCTCGAGGAAGAACCTCGGCGGGCTCTTCGCATTTCTGGGCGTTTCGGGAGCGAGACCGAACGGAAAGGTACCCGGCTGTAAACCGGTGGTCGTCTTGCACGAGGTGGTTCGACTCCATCCGCTCCCACGTCATGTTGATCCTTCATAAACGCGTAGCCATTACCCATTCGGGTCTATGGCGTAACGGTAGCGCACCGGATTTTTAATCCGTGAGGTGAGAGTTCGAGTCTCTCTAGACCTACACATTCGGGTTTCGTTCAATCGGCAGAACACCAGATTCTGACTCTGGAAACGAGAGTTCGACTCTCTCAACCCGGACTGCGGCTGACTGCGGCATTCGTGAATCGACGGTTTCCCGAGCTGATGCTCATAGCGGAACGACAGCGACACGGTGCTGACGGGGCGTGACAACCGAATAACGACGACAGAGCGAGGCGTGATCTCACGCTTCGCGATGCCACTCTTGCGTAGAAGGTCTGCGCGCTCGGCTGAAAACCGAGAGGTCCTGGTTCGATTCCGGGGGGTGGCACGTATTGCCTTCGTAGCTCCAATGCAGAGCTGCCGGTTCTTACCCGGAAGGGTGTTGGTTCAAGTCCAACCGGAGGCACGCTTGCGGATGAGGCCGCTTGGCGCGGCACTTCGTCGCCAACGAAGACCAGGCGGGTTCGAATCCCGTCGTCCGCTCGACATGTTTGCCCTTGCAGCACGAAGGCCGTGCAGTGGTTTCGTAAACCGCCGGCGTCGGTTCGATTCCGACCGAGGGCTCTGCGGGTGAGGCCGACTGGCGAGGCGGCAGTCTTCCAAGCTGTTTCAGGCGAGTTCGATTCTCGTCGCCCGCTCGGCATCTGCGTCGTGTTCTTCGCGGCTCCGTCGTCTAAAGGATCAGGATCTGAAACTACGAATTTCAGGACGGTGGTTCGAATCCACCCGGAGTCACTGTGGGTCGTGATCAGGGATCAGGTTGGTTTCCAACTCCGACCAGTGGGGTTCGATTCCTCGACGGCTCGCGCAGCGATGGCAAGCATCTCACCTGGTGGTGAGCTCGGCCCCATAAGTCGATCGTGCAGGGTTCGATCCCCTGGCTTGCTACGAAGGTTTCTCGAGGTGTGGCTCAACCCGGTTAGAGCGCGCGGTTCGGATCCGTGAGACTGGTGGTTCAAATCCACTCACCTCGACGACGGTTACTTGGCGAGCAGCTCACCTGGGGGTGATCGCAGTCCTACAAACTGCATGCGCAGGGTTCGATTCCCTGGCTCGCTACGTCTCGTTAGCACAGTGGCAAGTGCAGTCGCCCGATAAGCGATCGACGGAGGTTCGAATCCTTCACGAGACACTGGTGTGCGTAGTGTAGTGGTCGCACGCGAGATTGTGGCTTTCGTAGGAGTGGGTTCAATTCCCCTCGCATACCCAAATCAGGACAACTAGACCCAAAGGAGGCCTCCCGTGGAGGCGATGAACAGAACACTGGTGCTCTCGCAAGGATATGAACCCGTCAAGATCGTCTCGTGGCAGCGCGCGATCACGCTGCTGTTCCTCGGCAAGGTCGAGGTGATCGAGGAATACGACCGCAACATCAAGTCGACGTCCATGGTCATCAAGATCCCGGCCGTCGTCCGACTGCTCGGCGCGTTTCGGCGGCACAAGAAGCCGGTGAAGTTCTCGCGGGTCAACATCTACGGCCGCGATCGCTATACGTGCCAGTTCTGTGGTCACAAGAAGCCGATCGCCGAGCTGACGTACGACCACGTGATGCCGCGCGCGCAAGGCGGCAAGACCACGTGGACCAACATCGTGACCGCGTGTGAGCCGTGCAATCGCAAGAAGGCGAGCCGCACGCCGGAGCAAGCGGGCATGAAGCTGCTGAAGCAACCGGTGCAACCGGCGGCGATGCCGGTGCTCGTGATCACGGTCAGCAAGGAGTCAACGCCGGACGCGTGGCGCGACTACCTGTACTGGACCGGCGAGCTCGAGCAGGACTGAACGATCGCGAGCGCGCAACGTGCGTGCTCGTCTGGTTCCGTATTCCTCTGGTGAGGATGCGCGGCTGTCTACCGTGCTAGGCGAGTTCGATCCTCGTCGGAACCGCGCTTGGGGGGACATGTGCCAAGGGGGCGAGCTGCACTTGCAATGCGGCTGTGGCCGGTTCGATTCCGGTTCTCTCCACCACGATCAGGCGTCGTCCAACGGCAGGACGCTGGCCTTTGGAACCAGCTATCGAGGTTCGAATCCTCGCGCCTGAACTGTTGCATCGGTGGCCAAGTGGAAAGGCGCGCGTCCGCAAAACGCGCAACGCGG
>CAZDGY010000450.1:0-5665 GCA_964504685.1 uncultured Kofleriaceae bacterium
CGACGTGCTCGCGCGCTCGCTCGCGAAGCATTCGAAGGATCGCTACGCGAACGCGACCGAGATGGCGAACGCGCTCGAAGCCGCCGCGCAGACCATCTCGCGCTAGCAGCCGCGCTAGAACCGCAGCGATTCGAGCAGCTCGGCCGTCTCCTCGAGGTTGGCGTCGACCGCCATCGAGTAGTACTCGTCGGTTTCGTAGAGCTCGGGGTCGTACGCGAACGAGCACGTGATGACCAGATCGCCGCGCCCGGTCACGTAGTAGCGACTGCGCGACTCGCCATCCTGCTCCCACGTCACGAACTTGTGGTCGCCGATCGTCTGCCACGACGAATCGCGCTCGCGCTCCACCGTCTCGGCCAGAAATCGCTCGACCGAGAACGTGGGGTTGACCACGCGCCACGGCGTGATCCGGAAGCTGCCGCCGTCGAGGTCCCAGTACAGGTACGTCGGCGGCGGGCCCGCGTGCTCGACGCGGTGCTCCCACAACTCGGGCCGCGAGAACGCGATGCCGAACTCCGCGAGGTGCTCGGTGACGAGCTCGTCTTCGTCGGCCACGGCGCTAGTTGCAGGCGCCGGTCGAGCAGTCGCACGGCGCCGGCGCGGCGTCGAGTAGACACTCGTTCGAGATCACGCCGTTCAGGCCGAAGTCTTCGGCGAGCCGCAGCGCGGCGGGCTCGCGGTTGATCCCGGAGTGCGTGCCGTTGTCGGTCGCCGGCGGCACGTTCGTCGTCGGCGGCAGCGGCGTTGGATGTGCGTCGAACACATTGACCGCGTTAGCGAGCGGCAGCGTGCCGTCGTTGAGGCCCCACGCGGTCTTCACCGACGGTGCGAGCACCGGCAGCCCCATCGTGCGCGAGATCAGCTCGCTCGTGATGTTGTTCACGAGGCAGTCGCCGATCGAGTACCAGAGCAAGATGTTCTTGACCGGCGTGCCGGGAAGCGGATTCGAGATCACGTGCGCCGCGGTGGTGATCGGATCGTACGGTTCCATCGCCAGGCCGAGCAGCGCGACGTTGGTTTGATAGACCGCGGGATCTTCGTACGCACCTTGCGCCGCGCCGATCAGCAGCGACCACGCGTTCGAGCGCTCGAACAACAGATCCCAATCGCCGCCCGCGACCGCGAGCACGCCGCGCGTGATGTTCGGGTCGTACGCCATGAACGTATTGCCCATGATCCCGCCGAGCGATCCGCCGATGTAGTACTCCCTCGTCGTATCCATCACCGGCGTGCCGTTGTACGAGAACTCGGGCGACGTCGACATCGGGCCGCGCGCGATCGTCTCGAGCGCCATGAAGTCGATCACCGATTGGCCGAGCTTCTCGGCGATCTGCGGCGCGCGGTTCATGTCGTTGACCGTGAGCGGCGCGAGTTGGAGCTGGCGATCGGTGAGGCCGATGAAGTCGCCGGCGACGATGATCACGCACAGCTGGTTCGCGAGATCGATCGTGAACGGATCGCTGATGTAGCCAGCCGCCGAGCCGAACAAGCCGTGGCCGAAGATCACGATCGGACGCGGCAGCGGCATCGTCGTCACGCACTCGGGGATGATCGCGGCGAACCGCGCGTCGCGCAGGCCCTGCAGCACCGGCGAGCCGTTCGCATCGCGCGCGATGATCGAGTCGTCCTCTTCGCCGTCGTTGAGGAACGTCGGCGACTTGAACGTGCCGGTGTAGCTGACGTAGGTGTTCGTCGTGCCGGTCGTCGCCGTCGCGGCGAACGACAGCGCCGAGCCGTTCGTGCCCATCGCGGGCAGTGCCGCGGCGCGCATCGTTGTCAGGTCGCCTTGAAGAAAGTCGTCGGTCGCGGTGACGAAGTCCCAGGCGAGCACGAGCTCGCTCTTGTCGATGCCAGCGGACGACAGTGCGGTGAAGATGTCGGCGTAGCGCGGCTGTAATCCCGCGAATCGCGGGTGGTCGAAGCTCTTGCCGTCGCGCAACGCGGCGAAGGCCTCGGGCACGGGCAGCGGGCTGCCATCGGCGGCGGTCACGGTATTGCGAATCGCGACGACATAGTGGCCGCCGCCCTTCATCCGCGCGAGCGGACGGATGATCAGATCCTGCGCCGCCGGGACGGTGATGTTCTGATCGATCTCGGCGAAGAACGGCTGACGCTCGCCGGTGTCCATGTCGAGCAACACGATCGGCGAATCGTCGGCGAGCGATTGGCTCGGATCGGCGTAGCCCGGCAAGCCATCCGATGACACGCCGGTCGGAAACGACGCGAGGATCTCGCCGATCGGCGAGAACCCGTCCCAGCGGTTGAGCGGGGCGGGATCGACTTGGATGCCGTCGATGTTGGTCGGCATCGCTGCGATCGGGATGTCGACGCGATAGCCGGTCGGGCTCGACGAGTCGGCCTTGGTGTACGTCATCGACGGCCACGGCAACAGGCAACCGCCACCGCCGAGTGGATTGCAGTCGTCGGGGATGCCGCCGGCGCTGCCACCCCCACCACACGCGGCAACGGTCAGCGCGAGCGATGAACAAAATCGTCGGAGCTGCATCGCCGCGAACCTATCACCGACCGCGGTTGTTGCATCTGGGTAAACACAGTGTGCCCGGCACGTCGTAACGCTCGGCGTTATGCTCCGACTGTGCTGCGTGCATGGCTGGATGGTTGGCTGTACCGACGCCCCTTCGAAGGGGCCAGCGCGCGGCGTTATGCCTCTGCCGAGCGGCCGGCATTCGGTGACTTCGACGACCGGCTCGTCGCCTCGCTCGCCGCCGAGCTGGGCCGGGCCCATCGGGTGCTCGAGCTTGGCAGTGGTCCGGCCACGTTCGCGCTCCGGGTCGCCGCAGCGGCTCCCACCGCGACCGTGATCGCACTCGAACCGAGCCGCGACCTCGCGCGCTCGTGCCCAGGCCTTGCGGTCGTGCGCGCGATGGGCGAAGCGCTGCCGCTCGCCGCCGCCTCTATAGATCTGGTCGTGTGCGTATCGTCGATCCGCCACGTCCGCGATCGGCCGGCGGTGTTTCGCGAGCTGCGCCGGGTGCTACGGCGCGGTGGCGCGATCGTGATCGCGGAGCTCGACCCAGCCGCTGATGAGCAGCGGATCTCGAACCATGCCGACCGGCTGGGATCGACCGTGCTGCGCCATGCATTCGGGCCGCTCGTCGTCCGCACCGCGCCGCACGCGGACGCGATCGCGAACATCGCCGTCGCCGCCGGGTTTCTTGAGCGTTCGCGCCGCGCCGATCCGATCCAGCCGCTTTATGTCATGGAGCTCGAGGTCGCGTGATGCAAAGCCCGGCCGACTACTACCTCGCGTCCGACGCAGAGCCGGGGTCCGACACCTTCATGGGGGTGATGACCGGCCGCGCGGCTGATTCACCGATCGCCGATGCGATCGCGCACGCGCACGCGGCTCGCGCGGCGATCCGCGACCTCGACGGTCAGCTGCCGACGCAGCCGCTCGCGATCACGTTGCGCCGCCGCGGCGATGCGGGGGCGAGCGTCGAAACCAGCGGCCTCGGCGCGGTCGCGTTCGCGATCGGCGACCATACGTGGTCGTGCGAGCTGCGCGCTGCGATCGACGACGAGCGCGAGCTGGCGGCCGAGCTCATCGCGGCGCTCGACGCGCTCGAACAGCAACGGCCGCCGCCATCGGGGAACGCGCGCTTGCGGCCCCTCGGTCAGGGCGCGACGCCGTTCGTCACGATCTCGATCGGCGACGAGCCCAGTGCGCTCGCCCGTCACGGCCATCGCCGAGGCTGGACCACCGCAGACGCGGCCGGCGGCGAGCGCGGTCCATGGTTCGGGCTGTCGCGCACCGGTGAGCTCGCGATCGTCTCGACTTGCCACCTCGCGGTCGACGGCTACGGTCACGCCGCGTTGACCGCGCTGATCGGGAAGCACGCCCGAGGGCTCGCGCCGCGCGCCGCCGCGATCGTGCCGCATCATCGCGCTCACGCTCCGCCGCTCGCGCGCGTCGACGGCGGCATCGCCCTTGGCGTCGCGTCGCGATCGATCGCGATGCCATCGCCTCGCGCGATTCCGCTCGCGTACGCGCTCGGTCAGCTCTTGCATCGCGCCGCGGGCCTTCCGTCCGCGCGGTTATCGCCGGCATTTCAGATCCCCGTCGCGCGCCTCCCTCCGGCCCATCGCGACGCCGCGATCGGACGCGATCCGATCGTCGAGAGCGCCCGCCGCCGCCGCCGCGTCGTGCCCGCGATCGCGACGCTGCGGTTCGCCCATGGCGCACCCGAGCCGTACGACGTGTTCGCGCAACGCGTTCGTACGACGCTGCAACGCGAAGCGGAAGGCCGCGGCATGATCTCGCGCCTGCTCGCTGCCGCCCGCGCCGCACCTGCACCACTCGCATGGAAGCGACTTGCGTTGTCGCCGGTGCGCCCGCGCTGGCTCGATCGGTTCGCCGACAAGTTCGGCGGTCGCGCATGCTTGTCGCGGATCTGCGTCGAGACCCCCGCGCCGATCGCCTGCGCGGTGTCGGCTCCGGGTCGGATCGCCACCCGCGACGACCCGTTCGGCGGCTGCGTCATCACGATCGTCGACGACGGACGCCAGGCCTCGATCACCGCCTGCGGCTCTGGGCTCGCCGGCACCGATAGCGATGCCGAGAGCGTGATCTCCGAGTTGCTCGAACGACTGAGCGGCGCAAAGTAACAACCCGATGTCCTTGGCGGGACTCGCGATGCAAGTCGTGTAGGGCAGCTCACGGAGTCAGCGCGCGGATCTGACGCTGCTTCGAATGTTGCGCAATTTGTTCACCAGCCGCGCCGGCTAGCGCGTTAGCGTCGCGCGCATGAAGACCGTTCTCGCCTGCATTGCCATCGCTGCCATCGGTTGCGGTCCATCGAAGCGCGGCGACGACACCAGCCCGACAACCCACATCGAGATCGAGCCCGCCGACGCGACCGTCACGATCGTGAACGGCGCCGCGGTGGTCGAGGACTACACCGCGACGTTGGTGACCGCGAGCGGCGATCGCTCGGACGTCACGGCGTCGACGACGTTCACCGTCGCCGATTCGACGTACGGATCGTGGACGGGTCCCGCGCTCACCGTCACCGGCGGCGCCGCGGGCCCGACCCAGATCGTCGCCTCGTCGGGCGCGAACATGGGCATGACGTCGCTGACCGTCATGGTCCAAGGCTTCCGCAACGACGGCGCTGTGCCGGCGAACGCGGCCGACCTGTTCGGCGCTGCGACCGAGAACGCCGCGATCGCGCCGACGCTCGCGTATCCGGCGAACGGCGTGACGATTCCACCGAACCTCGGCGAGCTCGACGTGCATTGGCAGGGCGCGAGCGACGACTTGTTCGAGGTCGAGATGCACAACCAGTACGTCGATCTGAAGATCTACAAAGCGGGCTCCGGCCCGGTCTACACCGACTACCTCGCGTCGGAATGGTACGCGCTCGCGAGCACGCACTCCGAGCTGACGCTCACGGTCGCAGGCCTGGTCACCGCGAACCCCGCGCAGAAGGGCACGTCGGCGCCGCAGACCGTCGAAGTCACGAACGAGGACATCGCCGGCGGCATGTACTACTGGACCAACGAGCCTACGCAAGGAATCATGCGCTACGACATGAGCACGCCGGACGTGCCGCCCGCGTCGTTCTTCACGAACCCGGCGCAACCGACGTCGTGCGTCGGCTGCCACGGGTTGTCGCGCGATGGTACGAAGATCGCGCTCACCCTC
>CAZDGY010000451.1:0-5659 GCA_964504685.1 uncultured Kofleriaceae bacterium
CTCCCAGGTGTCGCCGAGGTTGGACTGCGTGCCGCTCGCGAGTCCGCCGAACAGCACGACGCGTTGTCGCACCGGGTCGTAATCCATCCAGGCATACGCGCGCGGCGGTGGCTCGGGCGACGGTGCGAGTGCGGTCCATGTCGTGCCGTCCCACTCCCAGGTCCCAGCCGGCGCGTTGTTGCTGAGATCGAAGCCGCCGAACAACACGGTGCGACTCGTCGCCGCGTCGTACGCCATCATGCGGCCGCACAACGTGTTGGGCGGCATCGTCGGTGGGCTGACGTCATGCCACGTCGTTCCGTCCCATTCCCACGTGCCGGCGACGTTGTTCTGGTCTTCGCCGAACAGCACCATCCGCTGCCGCGCGGAGTCGTACGCCATCGTCGTGCACTGGAATGTATCCGGCGGCGACGTCGCCGGCGCGAGCTTCGTCCAGCCGGTGCGATCGCGGATCCACGTATCGAGCGAGGTGGTGTTCGTTGTCGTGACACCGCCGAACATCACGATATGCCCGGCGAGCGGATCGTAGACCGCGTTGTTCGCCCACAAGGCGGGCGGCTCGAACTGTTGCGGCACGACCGCGGTCCAGCCGCCTTGCCACAACCACTGATCGCTGAACGGTGGCTGGCCATACGTGTCTCCGCCATAGAGCACCAGCTCGTCGTCGGCCGCGTCGTAGGCGAGCCCGGCGTAGCGACGCGCCGCCGGGGTCGTGCTGTTAGGCAGCGCGGTCCAGGTAGCGCCATCCCAAGACAGCAGGCCAGTATGAAACCCCGCTTGAAAGCCGTCGGCCCCGCCGAAGGCGACGACGTGTTGGCGCATCGAGTCGTAGTCCATCGCGACTCCGATGTTCGGTGGCCCCGGCGTTACGATTTCGGTCCACGCCGTGCCCGCGTACTCCCAGGTTCGGCCCGAGCCAGACATCACGATCACGCTGCGCGATGCATCGAACGCCATCGCGTTTGCCGCAAGCACCGGCGGACTGATCGTCGGCGTGACGAGGCTCCAGCCCGTGCCGTCGAACTCCCAGGTATCGGCGAGATCGCCGGCCTCGTCTTCGCCGCCGAACAGCACGATGCGGTCGCGGGTCGCGTCGTACGCCATCGCGGACAGCGTGCGGCCGGGTGGTGACGTCGTCGGGTGGAGCTCGGTCCAGTCGATGCCGTCCCAGGTCCAGGTGTCGTTGAGCGAGCCCTGCTCGCTGCCGCCGCCGAACAGCACGATCCGACCGCGCATCGAGTCGTAAGCGATCGCACCGTGTGAACGCGCGCTCGGCGCGGTCACCGGCACCGCGGGCGCCCAGCGCGTGCCGTTCCACAGCCACGTGTCGTTCCACAGCTGGGTGTCGGAGAAACCGCCGAACGCGACGACCGTCGCGTGTTCAGCATCGAACGCCATCATCATGCCGCCGCGCTCGCCGATCGGTGCGCCGGTCACGTCGCGCCACACCGGCGTCTCGAGCTGGCACGCAGACGAGCAGCCGTCGCTCGATAACAAGTTCGAATCGTCGCACTGCTCGCCGACCGCGAAATCGGTGTGGCCGTTGCCGCACGTCTCGTCCGAGCGGCAGTCGCTCGAGCAGCCGTCGCCCGAGATCGAGTTGCCGTCGTCACAGACTTCGCCCGGCTCGATACGTCCGTTGCCGCACACCGCGGCGAAGCACACGCCGCCGACGCACACGCCGGTCGCCGCGCCCGTGATGCACGACCCGCCTTCGGCGATCCCGACGCACGCCGCGATCGCGTCTGGATCGGCACAGCCGCCGGAGATGCACATCTGATCCGCGGCGCACTCGATATCGCCACACGGAACATTCGGATCGTTAATGCACCCGACCATCACGAGCACCCACGCAACACGCATCCGGCCCATTGAACCACGCCTCGGATGTATGCCGGGGTGCGCGCATAGGCCCGGCTCAGATCCGGATCATCAGGACGAGCTGTACCCGGTTCTCGGTCCTGGTCAGGTCCGGTGTCCAGCCCGGAACCGCGCTACCGGGCGTGCCCTGATTGCCGCCGGGCGGCGTGATTCCCTCCGAGCCGGAGAAATAAGGGACGCTTGCCGCGCGGTGGTTGAACTCGATCCGCCAGGTCGCGAACTGGATCGGCATGTAGTCGAGCGTGACCGAGTAATCCCAAGCGAGGAACTTATCGCCCGGGCTCGTCGAGAAGTACGGGGTACCCGACGTCGCCGTGGCGCCGTTGATCGCCGGCAGCAGCACGAGGTAGCGGCCAGGGTTCGTGATCGCGCCTCCGCCGAGCGTTACGCCCCAGTGGCCTCCGTCGAGCCAGATGCGGTTGTACAGCATGAACCCCGCGAAGTACTGCGACGGCGAGCCCGCGGTCCCGTTCGCGCACGACACGCCGCCGCCGTTCTCGCAGCCGAGATCGAGGGTGAGCGAGAACGCTGCCCGCGACAGGAATTGCTTCGGTCGATCGTAGTACTTGAGCTGGATGCTGTTGTCGCTGTGATAGCGCAGGCGGTGCGGATCGCCGAGCACGTCGGCGCCGAAGTACGAGTTGCTGAGCACCGAGAAGTAGCCGGTCGGACGCCACAACACCTGCATTCCGAGGCCGGGCAGCTCGTTGAACATGCCGTAAGACTGCCAGCCGTTGATGATCCACGGCTCGATCTTGAGCTTGTCGGTCAGGAACAGCTGGAGCCGCACGCCTTGAAAAAACCACGGCGTGTTCGCGGACACGTAGGACTCCTGATAGACCCAGTTCTCGAAGTCGTAGTAGCTGCACAGGCCGACGTACGACATGAATAGCCCGACGTCGAGGTTGATGCCGTGGAGCGCGTCCCAGTGGTAGCCGCCGTAGGCCTCCGAGAGGTAGCGATACGCGTCGGCGAGGTCCCACTGCCCGCGCGACGGACTCGAGTCGTTGCGCGGCTGCATCGTCGAGTACAGGCCGAACTGCGTCATCACGCGTCCGCGCGCGCCCTTCCAGTGAAAGTCGCCGCCGACCGCGAGGTCCGAGACCTGGAGCTCGCCGCTGCGGCCCGACGTCGTCGAGCCGACGAGGGTGTGGTCGGCGGGCCGCGCGAACGAGTAGGTGTAATTCGTATCGAGCGAGAACTGCCCGGTGAAGACCGGCGTGTCGAGCGGGGTCTCGGTCTCTCGGCTATTGCCGTTGAGCCAGGTGAAGTCCGCGAACGCGAATGGCTCGCTCGCCGTCGCCGCTGGCGCCGGAGTCGGAGCGGTTGGATCGGCAAGCGCGAGGTGGGGGGCGGCAATCACGCTCGCCAAGACTACTGACGTGCGACGCATCGGTCGTGCGGTCTGCAACTGGTGGACCGAGACCCAAAGGCCCTACGCAATGCTGGAGCGACCTCGCCGCGCACCCGCATTGCAACTCGCCAGGACGATCGTGCAACTCGCATGTCACGGTGCGCCGCCGGCCGGTCCGAGATCGGGTGCTGGTTGTGACCGCTGCGCTGGGGCCTTCGGCGGCAACACCGCGATCACCACGTGGCGATGCGACATCTCCGAGAACGCGTCGAGCTCGAGCTCGATCGCAACATCGCGCGATGCGATCGCGGGCGAGTACGCCATCCGCACGAATGACGTGTCGCCGCCTTCGATCCAACCAGGAGCCAGCACGCCGTGGGCGTCGCGAGGCTCGAGCGTGGCGCGCTCGTACAGCGGCCCGACGGCGATGACCCGAGCGTTCGTGAGATCGACCGGCACGGCGTAGTCGCAGATATTGGAGATGCGCCACTCCAAGACCGGGCCTGGCCGGTCTAGCCGCACGAGCTCGACCGAAACCTCGAGACAGCCGATCGACGCCTGCAGCGGCAACGAGAGCTCAGGAGGTGCGGCCGCGCACGAGCTCGCCGCGAGTAGCGCAAATAGCCGCATGCCGAGATCGTAGGCGGGCTACGGCGCGCGTCGATGAAGAGAGCCACAAGGGCGGAAGCGCAACGCGATGTTAATGCGCTGCGCCGCTACGGGTGTGGCGTCTGTAACTCGAGGTCGGCACCGAGCCCGATGTAGCCGGCGGTGACCACGGCACTCTGGCTGACATCGAGCTGGAGCTGCGCGTTCGCGAGCTTCGGCGATAGCGAATCGAGGCCAAGCGCGGCGAGGTCCGGGACCGGCAGCGTGATGTGGAGCTTGTCGCCGATCGCACCGAACAGCTCCGGCCACACCGCGGTCGTCACGATGTCGCTCACGGCTGCGGGCGTGAGCAGGCCCGGCGTCGCCGATGTCTCCCACACGACCAGCGTCGGGGTCGCTTCGATCACGATCGAGATCGTCGTGCCGTCGACGACCACGCGCGCCCCTGCGGTCGCGTTGATCACGAACGTCTGCGAGAAGTCGGGCAGCGCGATTTCGAGCTGGCCGAGCTCGAGGATCACGTCGCAGCGCACGCCGTTGATGTCGCACGCGACCGCATCGGGGATCGGCGCCACGAACGGCTGCAGCTTCGCGCTGACGTTGGCCGAGATCCCGCCGAGCGTCGCGGAGCCTTCGAGCAGGCCCGAGTTCCACAGCGAGTGGAGCAGCGCGTTCAGGAAATCTTGCGACAACAGCACGTCGAGAGACGCGGTGTTCGCCGGCAACACCGGGGTTGCCGCGACTCGAGCCGCACCGTGAGAGTCGGCATGGATCGGCGTGCCGGTCGTCGAGATCGAGACTTGCTGATGGATCGTGACGTGCCCGGGTGCTTCGCCGATCGCAGGGCCGGCGACGACCTCGAGCGAGCTGACCTGACCCGCGAGCATCAGCGTGACCGGCGTGCCGAGCTGCGCGTCGAGCGTGAAGCTCACGTTGTCGAGCAGGTTGCTCGTCGCGCCGAGCAGCGACTCGAGTAGCGGCGGCAGCTGATTCGTAAACGTCGGGATCAGCTGCTGTTGGATGATGCCCTCGACCAGGGTCTGGAAGTCATTGTTGCCGATCGCGATGAAGCCGTCGAGCGTGTTGCCGTCGGGGCCGGTGAAGCTCGGCACCAGCGGACCGACGACAGCCGTGACGTCGGCGACGGTCACCGCGATCGTGCCGTCGGGGTTCATCCCGAGCTGGAGGCGCGCGGACGCGTGCATGTCAGCCGACAAGCCACCGGCGATGACCAGGTTGTTGCCGCTGTAGGTGAAGTTGCCGGTCGTGCCGAGGAACACGCCATCGAGGTCGATCGAGAGGTCGACCTCGGCGTCGGGCGTGTCGACGACGAGCGCGTCGACGATGATCTGCGACGGCGTCGCGGAGGCGATGGCAATGTCGAGCGACGAGCCGCCGCTGCCGACGTGGATGCCGCCTTGGAGCAGGCTCGCGAGATCGATGTTCCACAAGATCAGCTCGAGCGACGACGCGAGGTCGTGCGCGATCACCGGATCGGTCGACAGATCGAGCGTAGTGCCGAGCTGGCGCGCGTCGAAGAATTGCTGCCCGAGGTACAAGTCGAGTGCGTCGGACAGGACGAACCCGGTCGTGCCGGTCGTCGGCGGCAGATAGTCGGGCGCCCACATCACGTCGAGCTGTTGACTGACCGTCGTGCCGAAGCCGTCACCGCCGTCGACTTCGATGTGGTTGATGCCGACCGCAGGCGTGATGTCGGTCGCGAACGTGCCGTCGGCGGCGAGCTCGACCGCGACGCCATCGACCCACGCGAGCAGCACGCCGTACGCGGAGTCGGTGGTGGTGACCGTGCCGGTG
>CAZDGY010000452.1:0-5649 GCA_964504685.1 uncultured Kofleriaceae bacterium
GCCTTCGAGCGTTGCTGTGTTGGCTGCAACCGCCGTCGCTGCCTTCGTCGCCGTGGCGCCAACTTCAAGCGTCAGCGTCGTGATGTCACTCGAACCGGTATGAGACCTCGACCCCAGTCACAGGAGAGCTACCGTGAGCACCCGGATCGGAATCAACGGCTTTGGACGAATGGGACGCCTCGCGTTGCGCGCAGCGTGGGGCTGGCCGGACATCGAGTTCGTTCACATCAACGAGACCAAGGGCGGCGCGGAGACCGCCGCGCATCTCTTGGAGTTCGACTCGGTCCATGGGCGGTGGAAACACGACGTCAAGGCGAGCCGCGACACGCTCGCGATCGACGGCGCGAAGCTGACGTTCAGCGAGCGGACCGCGCCCGGTGACGTCGACTGGAAGTCCCACGGCGTCGACCTCGTGCTCGAATGCTCGGGTAAGTTCCGCACGACCGCGCTGCTCAATCCGTACTTCGAGCGCGGCGTGAAGAAGGTGATCGTTGCCGCGCCGGTGAAGGAAGGCGCGCTCAACATCGTCGTCGGCGTCAACGACAACCTGTACGAGCCGGACAAGCATCGCTTGCTTACCGCGGCGTCGTGCACGACGAACTGCCTCGCGCCGGTCGTCAAGGTGATCCACGAGAGCCTCGGCATCAAGCACGGGGTCATCACGACGATTCACGACATCACGAACACGCAGGTCGTGATCGACTCGCCCCACAAGGATCTGCGCCGCGCCCGCGCGAGCAGCCTCTCACTGATTCCGACGAGCACCGGCTCGGCGACCGCGATCACGCTCATCTATCCCGAGCTGAAGGGCAAGCTCAACGGCATCGCCGTGCGCGTACCGCTGCTCAACGCCTCGCTGACCGACTGCGTGTTCGAGGTCAATCGGCCGACGACGAACGAGGAGGTCAACCAACTCCTGAAGGCCGGCGCCGAAGGCTCGCTCAAGGGGATCATGGCGTACGAGGAGCGCCCTCTGGTGTCCGTGGATTTCAAGGGCGACCCGCACTCGGCGATCATCGACGCGCCCTCGACGATGGTGATCGACGGGACCCAGGTGAAGATCCTTGCCTGGTACGACAACGAGATCGGGTACGTCCATCGCATGATGGAGCTGGCGCGCAAGGTCGGCAGCAGCCTGCACTGACCTGATGAGCGCTATCCGCAACTACGCGCTCGTCACCGCGGCGTACTGGGCGTTCACGCTCACCGACGGCGCCTTGCGGATGCTCGTCCTGCTGCACTTCCACAACCTGGGGTACACGCCGGTCGAGCTGGCGTTTCTGTTCGTGTTCTACGAGCTCTTCGGCGTCGTAACAAACCTCGTCGGCGGTTTCATCGCCGCGCGGCTCGGATTGCGAGCGACGTTGCTCGGCGGGCTTGCGCTCCAGGTCGTCGCGCTCGTCATCCTGGCGCTCCTCGATCCGACGTGGGGCCGCGTCGCATCCGTTACGTACGTCATGTCGGCGCAGGCGCTCTCGGGCATCGCGAAGGACCTGACGAAGATGAGCGCGAAGAGCGCGATCAAGGTGCTCGTGCCGAAGGGCGCCGATTCGTCGTTGTTCAAGTGGGTGTCCGTGCTCACCGGCTCGAAGAACGCGCTCAAGGGCGTCGGCTTCTTCCTCGGCGGCCTCTTGCTCGGGCAACTCGGCTTCCGCGGCTCCCTCATCGCGATGGCCGCCGGCATCTCCCTGACGCTCGCGTTTTCGACCGTCTCGCTGCCGCGCGAGCTCGGCAAGGCGAAGAACAAGGCGAAGTTCAGCCAGATGTTCTCGAAGAACCGCAGCGTGAACGTGCTGTCGGCGGCGCGGTTCTTCCTGTTCGGCGCGCGCGACATCTGGTTCGTGGTCGGCGTGCCGGTGTTCCTCGCGACCCAGTTCGACTGGGGGTTCATGGAGGTCGGTGGGTTCCTCGCGGCGTGGGTGATCGGTTACGGCATCGTCCAGTCGATCACGCCGATGCTGCTCAAGCGGTTCACCGGCGGCCGCGCGCCGCAGGGCCGTTCGGCGACGGTGCTCGCGTTCTTGCTCGCGCTCGTGATCGGCGGTGTTGTCCTCGGCGTGCACGAAGGCATTCGCGCGGACGTCTTGCTCGTCGTGGGCCTCGGCCTATTCGGCGTCGTGTTCGCGATCAACTCGGCCGTTCACTCGTACCTGATCCTCGCGTACTCCGACGGCGACAAGGTCACGATGAACGTCGGCTTCTACTACATGGCGAACGCGGGAGGCCGACTCGCCGGCACCGTGCTGTCCGGCGTGATGTACGAGCAGACCGGGCTTGTGGGCTGCCTGACGGCGTCTGCGATGTTCGCGCTCGTTGCCGCGTTGCTCGCCATGATGCTGCCGCGCACCAGCGGCGACTTCGTCTTGCCCGAAGGCGTCGAGGTCGGAGGCGATTAGTCGCGCGCCGCGAACGCGTCGAGCCGGGCGCGGATCTCGTCGCGAGCCTTACGGAACCGCGCGAGCATCTGATCGCGCGTGAGCGCCGGATCGGCGCTGGCTGCATCCTCGATCGGCCAGTGGATCCGGCGCACGTCGCCGAGGAACACCGGACAGACTTCCTCGGCGCACAGCGTGATCACCGTGTCCACCGAGGCCCTAGCTATCGTTTCAACCGACTTCGACTGCTGCGAGCTGATGTCGATCCCGATCTCCCGCATGACGTCGACCGCGTATGGATTCACCGTGGACGGCATGCTGCCCGCGCTCTGCACGCGGACGCTCGGACCCAAGACTCCCCGCGCAAGACCCTCGGCCATCTGACTGCGAGCCGAATTCGCCACACAGAGGAACAGGACGCTCTTCGCGGTCATCGGGACCTTTGCGACATGCGGATATTGTGATATAGACATGACGTGCTCGCCAGTACAACCAACCTCGAAGACGTTCGACCTCTGACCAAGTTCTTCCGCGCACTCGGCGACGAGACACGCGTGCGCATCATGGCCTTGCTCGTGCACGGCGAGCTGTGCGTGTGCCATCTCGAGTCGGCGCTCGGCCTGAGCCAACCGAATTGCTCGCGCCAGCTCGGCATTCTCAAAGCCGCCGGCATCGTCGACAGCCGACGCGACGGCACGTGGGTCTACTACCGGATCACCGACCAGGAACACGCGTCGGTGACGAGCGTGATCGAGGTTCTGACCAAGACGTTCGGTGCCGAGCGGTCGGTCCGCGGCGATCTGGTCCGCCTCAAGAAGAACTGCGGGCCGGACGCCTGCAAATGATCTCGCTGGACGCCATCGACGCCGTGTCGTTCACGCGCTTCGATCGGCGCCCGTGGCTGTCGCTCGATCGGTTCCTCACGATGCTAAACGGCCTCACGATCGCCGAGCACCCTTACGCCTATCGCGCCGCGATCGAGCGGGGATCGCGAGGCTCGCGTGGCTGACGCGACGCCGCTCGCCCGCAAGCTGTCCTTCCTCGACCGCTACCTGACGGTCTGGATCTTCGCCGCGATGGCGCTCGGCGTCGCGCTCGGAAACCTCGCACCGGGTTTCCCTCAAGCGCTCGATCGCCTGAGCGTGGGCACGACGTCGATCCCGATCGCAGTCGGACTCATCCTCATGATGTATCCGCCGTTCACGAAGGTCCGGTTCGAGGAGCTGGGCAAGATCTTCCGCAACAAGCGCGTGATCCTGCTGTCGCTCGTCCAGAACTGGGTGATCGGGCCGCTGCTGATGTTCGCGCTCGCGGTCGTGTTTCTGCCCGACCACCCCGACTACATGCTCGGGCTCATCATCATCGGTCTCGCGCGATGCATCGCGATGGTCATCGTCTGGAACGAGCTCGCGAAGGGCGACACCGAGTATTGCGCCGGCCTCGTCGCCTTCAACTCGCTCTTTCAGGTCGTGTTCTTCCCGATCTACGCCTACCTCTTCGCGACGGTGCTACCTCGCTGGCTCGGGCTCCACGGCGCCGTAATCGACATCTCGATGGGGCAGATCGCGAAGAGTGTCGGCATATATCTCGGCATTCCGTTCGCCGCCGGCTTCCTGACACGAGCCGTGCTCCGCCGGGCGAAGGGCGACGAGTGGTACCGCACGCGCTTCGTGCCAAAGATCGGCCCGCTCACGTTGGTCGCGCTGCTGTTCACGATCGTCGTGATGTTCTCGCTCAAGGGCGACTCGATCGTCCGGCTGCCGCTCGATGTCCTACGTATCGCCCTGCCGCTGCTCATCTACTTCGTCGTGATGTTCGCGGCGTCGTTCCTGCTGAGCAAGCGCGTCGGCGCCGACTACGAACAGTCGGTGACCCTGTCGTTCACTGCCGCCTCAAACAACTTCGAGCTGGCGATCGCGGTCGCGGTCGCAACGTTCGGCATCCACAGCGGCGTCGCGTTCGCCGCGGTGATCGGTCCGCTCGTCGAAGTGCCCGTGATGCTCGCACTCGTTCATGCGTCGCTGTGGGCGCAGCGACACTTCCACCCCACCGCTCGTCGCATCGCACCGGAGCACGTATGACCGCGCAGCTTGTCTTGTTCGCTTGCACGCACAACGCGGGCCGGTCGCAGATCGCGAACGCGTTCTTCAATCAGCTCGCCGATCCTGCGATTGCTCGCAGCATCGCCGCCGGCCTCGATCCGTTGGATCGGATCCACGACGAAGTCATCGAGGTGATGCGGGAGGTCGGCATCGACCTCGCCGACGTTTCGCCGATCGCGTTGACCGGTCGGATGATCACCGACCTAGACTTCCTCGTTACCCTCGGCTGCCCGGAGCGCTGTCCGACGATTCCGGTTTCGCGACGCCAAGACTGGCCGCTGCGCGACCCTCATGGCCTCGCGGTGAACGAAGTGCGCGAGATTCGCGACGAGATCCGCGGACTCGTAACCGAGCTGATCCGCGACAAGGGTTGGGGCCGGCCATCTGCCGATTCCTTGCGTCCTTCCGGACCGAGGCACGTCTCCCCAAGCATAGGAGATGAACCATGACTGACCTGACGGCAGACAAGACCAGGACGATGGTCCGCGAGCACTACGCAAACGTTTCTACGAAGGGCGCCGCGTGCGCGCCCGGCTGTTGCGGGTCGGTTCCCGTCGGCCAGTCCCTCGCGCTCGGCTACACCGACGGCGATCTAGCCGCGGTGCCCGAGGGCGCGGACCTCGGGCTCGGATGTGGCAATCCGAACGCGATCGCTGCGCTGAAGGCCGGCGAGACCGTGGTCGATCTCGGCTCGGGCGGCGGCTTCGACTGCTTCCTCGCGGCGCGCGCCGTCGGCCCGACCGGGCGCGTGATCGGCGTCGACATGACGCCCGAGATGATTTCGCGCGCACGAGAGAACGCGCACAAGGTGTCCGCTTCGAACGTCGAGTTTCGTCTCGGTGAGATTGAGCATCTTCCGATCGCCGATCAGACGGTCGACGCGATCATGTCGAATTGCGTGATCAACCTGTCGCCGGAAAAGCACGCCGTGTTCAGCGAGGCGTTGCGCGTGCTCAAGCCGGGTGGCCGGCTCGCGATCAGCGATGTCGTCGCGATCGCCCCGATTCCGCCGGAGTTGCAAACGCAGGCCGTCGCAATCGCGAGTTGCATCGCCGGTGCGAGCCCGCTAGAGGACGTGAAGCGGCTCCTCGCGGACATCGGCTTTGTCGACATCACGGTCACGATCGCGCCGCGCAGCGCCGAGATCGTCGACTCCTGGCTCGACGGCGCGA
>CAZDGY010000453.1:0-4865 GCA_964504685.1 uncultured Kofleriaceae bacterium
CAGTTGCCGCTGATCAAGTGCTGCTGCGCGAAGCTGCTCGCGTTGCCGTCGTCGAACGCGTTGTTGAGGCTCGCCAACAAGGCCTCGACATCGGCGATATCGATCACGTCGCTTCCGCCGCCGAGCAAGTTGTTGTTGATCGCGAGGAACTGCCGGACCGTGAGCCCGTCGAGCACAGGCGCGGTCATGGCGCACAACGTGAGGTCGCCGAACTTGAGCGACGAGCTGGCCATCAGTAACCCGGCGTCCGAGAAGTCGATGTTCAGCTTCAGCCCCGCGACCTCACCGCCGTAGATTCCGGAGGACGTGGTCGTCGGGTTCTCGAGATCGGCATCCAACGGACCGCTAGGTCCACTGGCCGGCAAGTAGTCCCCGAGGTGGAGGCCGCTCGTGAACTCCGCGGTGAACGCGCCGCCGATATCGAAGAGATCGCCGAGCGACGCGTAGACAGTCCCGTAGTCATTTGCGAGCAGGATGCCGGCTGTCGCCGTCGAATCGCCCCACTCGGCCTGATCGTAGCTCGTCAGATCGCCATCGCTCCAACCGCAGCCCGGCGCGCCCGGCGTGCACACCGCGCCGATCGTCTGCGTGTTGCACGCCTGGAGCTGGACCGGCGAGACGAGCGTGAGCGTGATATCGCCGACAGCATCGGTCACGCCCACGCCGGTCGCGGTCGCGCAGTTCGTGATCGTGCCGCCGCTCGCGCCCGGCGCGTAGCTCACGCTGACCGTGCCGGTCTTCGCACCCAGCGTGATCGTCGGCGTGCCGATCGTGACCGTGCCCGTCGTCGTGATGCTCGAAGCCGCATCGCCGAGCGTCACGCTGGAGTTCGCGGCGGTCACCGAGGGGACCTGCTTGTCGATCTCGGTGTTGACGCTGCGCACCTTCGCTTCGTCGGGATCGATCACGCCGTTGCCGTTGATGTCGACGTTGTTATCGGTCTGCGCTTGGCCGCCGGCCGCGTTGCCGAACGTGACGATGGCTTCGATGTGCGCCTTCGTTCCTGGCGCGAGGTGCAGCACGGCGTTGTTGAAGCGCGCGGAGAACAACAGCCGGATCCTCGTGTGCGCCGGTACGCTGACCTCCGGCACGAGCGAAAACACGGTGTCGGTGCGGGCGTTCATGAACGCGAGCGCGCCCGACGCCGAGTTCTCGTCGAACGACGTGTGGTGCTCGGTGCTCGCGTTTGCGGCGACGTTCGCGTGCGTCGCGGCGTCACCGTGGGTCGCGTCGGCGATGTCCGACGATTGCGTCACCCACGCACCGCCGACCTTGGTCTGCAGATTGACGACGATGTTACCGATCGTCGCGGCTCCGTTGCCGTCGTTCTCGACGCCGATATCGCCGTCGGCGACCAGCGTCGCGCCGCTCGTTGCGCCCTGGGTCGCGGTGATCGTCCAGGTGACGGTCGAATGGGTTTGATCGATGAGCCCAGTCTTCGCGAGCGACCATGCGGTGTCATTCGTCTGTAACAGCGCGGCATTCGAATGCGTCAGCGACAGCAGCGCTTTGCCGCCGTTCACCGCTGCTGCGATCTCGTCGGTATCCGAGGAAGCCGTCGCACACGACGCGACGACGAACGGCAACACGAAGACAACTCGCCTCATCATGCGCCGGACTATAGGCTCGCGCTCCAGATCGCTTGCCAGTCGAGAAGCAACAAAGACGAGACAGAGTGGGCGTCATGAACGATGGTCAGCTCGAGTTCTCCACTCTCGCGCCAAATCCTCGTGCGTTACGCGCCAACTCACGGTCGGAGTCGTGCGCATCGATTCGCATCTCGAACCTCCGCGCGATCGGTGCGATCGATCGCGAACGCTCGCAATCAAGTCGCGCGAGCGACGATCGTCAAGTGGATCGGCGACCCGAACGCGTCTTCGTAGGGCGCCTCGCACCACACCTGCGCACACCCGACGCGGTATCGTGATCATGTGGCGACCGACACGCCTTCGGGGCTCGGCGTGCCGACCGGCATGCCCACCGGCGTAGCGACGGCGCCAGTGACCGACGCGCCCGGCCCGCTCACCGGCCGAGAGCTCGGCGGGTTCGTGCTGCGCAACGTGATCGGCCGCGGCGGCTACGGCGATGTCTATCTCGCCGATCAAGCCGCGCTGCGGCGCGAGGCGATCGTCAAGATCCTGCGACCGGAGGGTCAGGAGATGCGAGTCGAGCGCTTCCTGCGCGAAGCCCAGCTCGCGTCGCGGCTCGATCATCCGTACGCCGCCCACATCTACGCGTTCGGCGCCGAGCCCGACGGCGTGCTGTGGATCGCGATGGAGCGCGTGCGCGGAGCATCGCTGCGCGCCGTGTTGAAGGCGCAAGGCCCGATGACGCTCGATCGGTTCGTGCCGTTGCTCGAGCGGATCTGCGAGGTCGTGCACACCGCGCACGAGCAAGGCATCGTCCATCGCGATCTCAAGCCGGACAACGTCATGGTGATCTCGCGCGCCGGTCGGCTGATGCCGAAGCTGCTCGATTTCGGCATCGCGCGCGCGGTCGATAGCGATCCGTCCGCAAACGGATCGGCCGACGCGGACATCACCGGGCCGATGGCGCAGCAAGCAACGGCGCTCGGCGATGCCGCGACGCCGGCCGGGACGACGACGCCGCCGGGAACCACGACGCCGCCGGGAACCACCACGCCGCCGGGAACCACCACGCCTTCCGCGACGACGACCCAAGCCGGCGCGGTGCTCGGATCGCCCGCCTATATGGCCCCGGAGGTGTGGATCGATCCGCACGGCGCGGGGCCCGCAGCGGATCAATACGCGCTCGGCGCGCTCGCCTACGAGGCGTTGACCGGTCGGCTCGCGTTCAGCGGTCGGTCGCTCGCGGAGATCGCCCGCGCTCATGGTAAGGGCAAGTTCAAGCCGCTTGGTGACGGCTTTCCGGGCGCACTCGAGGCGGTGTTGCAACGCGCGCTCGCACGCAAGCACGCCGATCGCTACGGCAACGTACTCGAGCTCGCGCAAGCGTTTCGCGACGCCGCCGGCACGAGCGAAGGCGGCACCGACCTGCCCCAGCTCGACGAGGAGCTGCGCGTGCGTTACCTGACCGCCGCGCCGCAGCCGCTCGCCGATGCGGTCGCCGGCTACGACGCTGCCAAGAACGCGCACCAAGCGCGCGAGGCATTGCGCGCGATCGTTCGCACGACCGCGCGGTGGATCGGCGTCGTCGCGCTCGCGTGTCGGACGCGCGTCGGCAACGTCGGCAGCGATTCCGAGCGCGCGCGCACGTTGCTGCGCGAGCTGCGGCGGCAAGGGCTCGCGGCGAACGGCTGGGTCGCGCTGGCCCGCGAGCTCACGCTGCCGTTCGCGAAGCTGCCCGACACCCACCCGCTGCCCGAGCTGGTCACCGCGCTGCACGGCGCCGATCCATTCGCGCCGGTACTCGAAGGCTCGTTGACCGAGGGCTTGCCCGACGCATCGCTCGATGCCGCGGCGCAGGCGGTCGCACGCGAGCTGTCGCCGGTCGCTGCGATGCTGCGCGCACTCGCGGTGATGCTCGACTATCAACTCGTCGTGCCGCGCGACGGTCGCGGCGAAGCGTGGTCCGGTGCGCGCGGTGGGTCGCGCAAAGACATCGCGCTCGGCCGCGCGCTGCCCGACGGCCGGCCGGTCATCGTCGACGCGAACGGCAGCCCGCTCGTCGCGTTGTGGCCACTCGCGCAGGTGCACGTCGCGGTTCCCGGTCATCCGCCCGAGCTATTCGTGCTCGCAGGGCCAGGGCGCCAGGGCGCGCGGTTGGTGTCGAGCCCGCACGGCTTCGAGCGTGGCGACGACGAGCTATGGGACTGGTTTCGCGATCAGGTGTTCGGCGGTGACGAACCCGCGCGCGAGACCGCCGCGGCGGACGCTCCCTATCGCGGGCTCGCCGCGTACACCGAGCGCGATGCGCAGTGGTACGTCGGCCGCGAGCGCGAGGTCGAAGCGCTCGCGAATCGCCTCAAGCTCGAAGCGTTCGTCGCGATCGTCGGACCATCGGGCGTCGGCAAGAGCTCGTTCGTGCAAGCCGGCCTCGTGCCATCGCTCGTCGGTTGGAAGGTCGTCACCACCCGGCCTCAGCGCGCGCCGATCGATCAGCTCGCCGGCGCGCTCGAGATCGACGACCTGCGCGAGGTCGCCGCGCTAGGCAACGACGCGGTTCGCGAGCGCATACGCGCGATCGCTCGCGCCCACGCGGGCCTGCTGATCGTGATCGATCAATTCGAAGAAACGCTGACGCAGGGCGCGCCGGCCGAGGATCGCGATCTGTTCGCGCGCATCCTGCTCGCGGCGACGAAATCGCCCGACGATCCGGTGCGCGTCGTGATCACACTGCGCGACGACTTCCTGATCCGCGCCGAGCAGCTGCCCGGCTTCGATCGAGCCCTCGCGGGTGGCTTGCAGTTACTCGGGCCGCTCAACTCCGCCGCGCTCGAGCGGATCATCGTCGAGCCCGCGCGCCGCGCCGGTTACGAGTTCGAAGACGGCAAGCTCCCAGCGCGCATGGTCGAGGCGGTCGCCGGCACGCCCGCGGCGGTGGCGCTGATCTCGTTCACCGCGGCGCGGCTGTGGGAGCTGCGCGATCGCCATTTCCATCAGCTGCCGAAAAAAGCCTACGACGCGATCGGCGGCGTCGGCGGCGCGCTCGCTCGTCACGCCGACGAGACCGTCGACGCGATGCCCGCAGCCGAACGCGCCCTCGTGCGCAAAGCGTTCCGTCACCTCGTCACGTTCGAAGGCACGCGCGCGGTGCTCGGGCGCGACGAGCTCGTCCAGTTGCTCGGCGGCGGCAACGACGCGACCCAGGCGGTCGAGCGCTTGCTCGGCGCGCGCCTGGTCAGCTCGACCGAGAACGACGAAGGCATCGCGGTGATCGAGATC
>CAZDGY010000453.1:4875-5638 GCA_964504685.1 uncultured Kofleriaceae bacterium
TCGCGGAGTGGCGGCGCGAGGACATCGAAGGCTCGCGGTTTCACGAGCAGCTCCGCGTGGCGGCGAAGCAGTGGGCCGATCGCGGCCGACCGCGCGGCGCGCTGTGGCGAGGCGATGCGCTCGCCGAATACCAGCTGTGGCGCAAGCGCCATCCCGACAACCTCACGCCGACCGAAGCCGCGTTCGGCGCCGCGTCGATCGCGAGCGAGATGCGCGGCCGGCGAATCCGCCGCGGCTTGCTCGCAACCGCGATCGTTGTCGCCGCCGTGTTCGTGGTGTTTCTCGTCCGCGCGAACCGGGCCGAGCAACGGCTGCTGCGCGCGTCGACGTTCGATCAGGGCCGGTTGATGATGCTCGCTGCCGACAAGCTCGGCGCGCTGCCGTTCTTGGTCGACGCGTACGATCGAGGCGAGACCGGCGACGCGAACCGACTGCTGATCGAGGACGCACTGCGGACGACGCGCGGCCGGGCGCTCACGCTCGACGGCCACACGCAGAAGCTGCGCGTCATCGCCTACAGCCCGGATGGCAAGACGATCGCGAGCTCGAGTGCCGACGGCACCGCCCGACTCTGGAACGCGAGCACCGGGGCGGCGATCGACGTGATCACGCTCGCGGGTCCCGCGCTCGGGCTCGCGTTCTCGCCCGACGGCAAGCGCCTCGCGGTCGGCGGCCGCGACCCGGCGATCCACGTCTGGGATGTCGAGCATCACCGAGAAGTAGCGCGGCTCGCGCGCAGTGGCATCGTCGTCACGCTCGAGTT